>JASHSA010000187.1 GCA_030037035.1 Thermoplasmata archaeon | reverse complement strand
CGCTCGGCGTCCACCGGCAGGAAGCCGCGCTCGCGCGCGAAGGCGCGGGCGCCGTCGAGCGCCTTCCACCGCTCGAGGAAGAACCGGACCGCGCCGGCGCCGAGGTCGCGCACCGCGACCTGGAGCGCCTCGCGCGCCGGCGCGACCTCCGCCCGCTCGAGGTGGCGGCGGACCCGGGCGAGCTCCGCCTCGACCGGCGCCGACGAGAAGCCGACGCCCTGGAACCTCCGCGCCATCTCGTCGACGCTCGCGAGCTCGTCGCGGGTCGTGTCGAGGTCGGCGGTGAGGCCCCGGACCTTCTCGAGCGCCTCCTGGGCGGCGGCGAGCGCCTCCGAGTAGATCCGCAGCCGCAGCGCCTCGCGGGCGCGGTTCATCGCGGCGAAGACCTCGCGGGGGTCCCGGCCGAGCCGCCGCGCGCTCGCGATGCGCGGCCGGACCTCGTCCAGCAGCCCCGCGACGACCGTGACGATCGGCTCCTCGACGGCGGCGCGCGCCTCCGCGAGGACGCCGGCGATCTCGTCCGGCGCGGCGGCCGGTAGGCGGGCGAGCGCGACGTCGACCGTCGCGCGCGCCGGCGCCGGGTCGACGCCGAACTCCGGAAGCTGTCCGAGCGAGGCGCGCAGCCCCTCGACCGACTGGGCCGCCTTCGCGCGCAGCGTCTCGGCGAGCTCGCGCGACGCCGACTCGAGCTGCGCGACCGTCCCCGGCCAGCGCTCGGCCGGAGCGTCGGCGTCCTGGGCGAGCGCCGTGTCGATCCCCTGGAGCGAGACGCCGAGCTCCTCGGCGACGGCGCGGAGCCTTCCGGCAAGATCCCGGCCGCGCTGGCGGCGCTCGGCGATCTCGGGGAACCGCTCGCGGACGATCGAGCGGACGGCGGCGAGCGCCTCGGCGACTCGGTCGTCCCGGACCGCCGCCGCCGGGTCCGGCAGCGCCTTCTCGAGCTCGGTGAGGCGAGCCCCGGCGAGCCCGGCCCACCGCGCGAGGTCGAGCGCCTGGGCCCGCACGCTCTCGAGGTGCCCGGCGGCCGCCGCGCGCAGGCCGTCGTCGACGCCCGCGAGGCGGCCGAGCGTGTCGGCCCACGACGCGTCGCGGGGCGGATGGGCGAGCTCGGCGAGCTCGCCGGTCAGCGCGACCGGCAGCGGGACCCCGACGTCGCGCAGGCGGCCGGCGAACTCCTCGGAGCGCCGGCGGCGTCCTTCGATCGCCGCCGGGACGGTCGTCGCGAGCTGCTCGAGGAGCGCCTTCGCCTGGAGCTCGAGCTGGTCCCAGTCGGTGCGACGGGCGAGCTCGCGCAGCTGCTCCTGGCGTTCGGCGACCCCGGCCGGCGTGATCCCGAGACGCGCGAGCTGGGCGAGCCGCTCGTCGACGTCGTGCTGGACGCTTTCCGCGGCCTGGCGCCGCTTGCGCAGTGCGTCGGCCTTCTCCTGGAGGATCCGGGTCAGTCGGGAGGACGGGAGGGGCCCGGGGCCCCCCTGACCGGACGTCGTACTCCCCCCTGACCGCCGTGCCCTCCCGGACGGCCGGTCAAGGGCTCGGACATCGCTTCGATGCTCGGGCCCCCTTATAAATCACACGAGGGACGCCAGCGCGACGGCGTCGCCAAGCTAGGCGCGGGTGATCCTGCGCTTGCCCATCGCGTCGAGGTACTGGACCTCGCCGCCCGGCGCGAGGCCGGCCCGCGTCTCGTCGTCGACCGGCAGCTGGAACGTCTCGTACGTCTCGAGGTCCATCAGCTGGACCTCGGTCGCGCTCATCGACAGCACCTGGGCCTGGCGCTTGCCGATCAGCGGCACCTGGACCTTGTGCTTCACCGGGAAGACGACGCTGCGCTTCGAGCCGTCGAACAGCCCGACCGCGTCGATCCGCGCCTTCGCCTCCCCGTGCTTACCGGGCTTCGAGGTCTGGATGCTGAGGATGCGACACGGCTCCTCGTCGATCAGGAGGTAGCGGCCTTCCTTCAGTTCGCGTACCTCTTGCTGCGTCCAGGCCATCGAAGCTCCGCGCGCAGCGACGAGCGGCGTTCCTTAACGGTTTCTCCGCACGGCGGCGCTCACGCGCCGAGCCGGCGCGCGCGCCGCCGGCCGGCCCTGCGGCAGCCGAGGAGGGTTTATTCCCGACGGGCCGCCTCGCTCCCGCACGGAAGCGGGGAAACGGATGCACGGCCCCGAGGACGCCCGTTCGTTCGCGCGGATCGAGGAGGAGGTCCGTCGGCTCTGGAGCGCCCGCGGGCTCCCTCCGCGGGACGGCGTCCTCGGCCGGGGGACGGGGGGGATGCTGCGCCAGTTCGTCGGCGGCTACACCCCGGGCGACCCGCCGGTCCTGGTGGCGCAGCGAGCGGTCGCCGCGGACGTCGACGCGCGCGCGACGCTCCTCGCCGGGGATCGCGCGCTCGGGACGCTCCGGCGCGAGGGTTGGAGCCGCGACGCCCCGGACTCGGTCGTCTCGCCGCTGCTCGACGCGCTGGGGGTCTGGACCGGCGGCGCCGAGCGACGGACGTTCGACGACGCGGACCGCTCCGCCGGGGTCCAGCGGATCGCCGCCCGGCTCGCCGCCGCCGGCTTACTGGTCACGCGCGACGGGACGGTCCGCCTCTGCCCGTCGTGCGCCGCCCCCCGGAGCCCGGAACGGGCGATCTACCACCAGGAGCTCGGCGACACGTTCCTCGTCCGCTTCCCGCTCGAGCGGGAGGGGGACGCCCCCCAGGTCGACGCGCTCGCCTGGGTCGACGCGCCGTGGAGGGTCCTCGGGGCGACCGCCCTGCTCGTCAGCCCCGAGCTAGCGTACGCCACCGTCGACTACCGGCGCGGCGACCTCCGCGCTCGCCTGCTCACCCTCCGCTCGTCGCTCGACCGCCTGAAGAGCTGGCTTCCCGGGGTCGAGCTCACGGTCGTGGAGGAGCGTCCCGGGCGCGCCTACGCCGGTCGCCGCTACGAGTTCCCGCTCCGCCACGAGTTCCCCGACGGCGCCTCGCTGCCGTCCCCGTCGGGGACGATCCAGGCGGTGACGGAGGTCGGCGACAGCGGCACCGGGGTCGTGCCGCTCGTTCCCGGCCACGGCGGCTCCGACGCGCAGATCGCCGAGCGGCTCGGCGTCGTCGGCTGGCCGCTCCTCACCGCGCACGGGGCGCTCGACCTGACGCTGATGCACAAGTACTCCGGTCTCGACCTCGAGACCGCGAACGCGTTCGTCGCCCGCGACCTCACCGAGGGCGGGAGCGTGCTCGCCCGCCTGCGGGTGCTCCGGGGGGTCCCGTACTGCGGGGTCTGCGGCCGCCCGCTGGTCTGGTTCCCGGGCCGCTGCTGGTGCCTCGAGCCTGCGCGGTTCCCGGCGGAGATCCTCGCGCGGTACGCCCAGCTGCTGCCGGAGGACCGGTCGATCGCCCAACTCGACCCGACCCCGTGGCCGGTGAGCGAGACGACCGCGAGCGACGCTCCGGAGGCGGTCGCGCTCAGCGAATGCGAGCGATGCTCCCGGCTCGACGGCCCGGAGGCGGCCGGTCGCTGCCCCTGCGGGGGGCTCCGGCGCGTCGTCGCCCGGCGCCTGGTCCCGTCGGTCGCCGCCGCCTTCGCGGCGTGGGCCCGCAACGACCCGGCCGGCGCGGGCGACAGCGCCCGGCTCTACGTCGGCGAGCGCCGGCGCGTGCCGGCGATCGTCCACCATCTCGCGGCGATGGCGGGCGTCGACGGCCCGCCCGCCGAGGTGCGGGCGACGGTCCTCCCGACGGTCAGCGACGTCGACCTCGTCGGGCTCGTCGCCGAGCACGGCGCGGACGCCGTGCGGAGCGTCTTCGTGCGCACCGACCGCAGCGAGGGCCCCGGCGGCACGATCGTGGAGCGCTGCCGCCAGGAACGCCGCCGGCTCGCGCGCCTTTCCGACCTCGCGGTCCGCGTCGCGGCGAGCCTGGAACCGGGGGAGGGGGCGGGGACCGACCGCGACCTCCAACCGGAGGACCGGGCGCTCCTCGCTCGCTGGGGACAGACCGAGCTCCAAGCGCTCGCCGCCTATGAGGAGGGACGGCCGGCCGAGGCCCATCGCCGCCTGGTCCGCTTCCTCGAGTCAGACCTGCCGCGCTACGTCGACCTCGTCCGGCCGCGGACGGGCTCCTCCTCGGCGCCGTCCCTGCGACGCGCGTCGAACCGCACGCTCGCGACGGTCGTCGGAGCGCTGGCGACCGCGCTCGCCCCGATCGCCCCGTTCACGGCGGAGTCGGTGAACCGGACGTTGAAGCCGGAGCTGCGAAGCCTCTTCGAGACCGAACCGTTCGACGTCGAGCGACCAACCCCGGACGGCTCGCTGGCCGAGGCGTGGGACCGGTGGCTCGCCGTGATCCGGGCCCTGGAGCGCTTCCGGCTCGCGCGACGTCTCGCGGCCGGGACCGTCCTCCCGGCGGCGGCGATCGTCGTCGCCGACGACGCGCTCGGCGACAAGCTCCGCGGGGACCGAGCGCTGCTCGAGCGCCTCGGGGGGGTCGCGCGTCTGGAGGTCGGCAGTCCCCGGACGCCGTGGGAGGGACGGCGCCGACAGCTCGTCCCGGTGGAGAGCGAGATCCAGCGGGCGTACCCGGCGCTGGCGACCCAGATCGTCCACCTGCTGCGACGGATGCCCCCGCGCCGCTCGGCCGAGGCCGACGCCGGCCGGGGGATCTCCGTGTTCGTGCAGGGCCAGCCGCATCAGATCACCCCCGCGATGCTCGCCTACGTCGAGTCGCTCCCGGAACGGGTCCAGCCGACGCCGTTCGCCCTCGGCGAGATGTACGTGGAACTCCCGGCCGGCGCGGGGCAAGCCGGCTCGCCGGCCACGCTCGCCCTCTCGGCGGACGCCTCCTGGCTGGTCCGCCGGATCGCCCGCCGGCTCCGCGTCGTCGGCCGCGACGCCGCGCGGCCGCTGACGGTCCGGGTCGTGGCGGTCGACCCGCTCGCCCGGGAGCTGCGCGACCACTGGGCCGCGATCGCCGCCGAGCTCGGCGTCGCGTCGCTGACGATCGACGCCCCGACGCAGGGGGTCCCGGTCGCGGCGGCGGTCACCGGCCGGACCCGCCTCGGCCCGCGGTGGGCGGCCGAGATCCCAGGACTCGACCGTCCGCCCCGTCGGCGGGCGCGGCCGGTCTCGAAGGGGATCGCCGGCGCGGCGCGCCGGATGCCGATCCGACAGCCGGCGGCGTCGGCGGCGGAGGTCGACTTCGCCAACGACGCGGTGATCCGCCGCGAGGAGGCGATCCGAGGGCTGGGAGAACAGCTCGACCAGCTCCTGGGCGCCCCGCTGCTCGGGCCCGCGAAGGTCGCGCTCGCGATGAACGCCGGGTTCTCCAGCGTCGACGAGATCTCGCACGCGTCGTTCGAGCAGCTCGCCACGCTGCCCGGGTTCGGGCGCGCGGTCGCCGCCCAGCTGTTCACCAAGGTCGGCCGTCCGGTCCCGCCCGCGGCTCCCCGCCCCCGGCCCCCGCGGGACCCGCCTGCCCGCGCCGCGCGCGACGGCGAGGTGCCCGCCGCCCCGACAACCGCCGCCCCACGGTCTCCGCCGTCTCTCGAGCCGCCGGAGACCCCGCCGAGGGTTGAGGTCACGGCCGCCGGCCGAACCCCGGTGGTCGCGGTCCCGCCGGTGCCGGTACCGGTCGCGCCGCTCGTGGGGCAACCGTCCCCGACCGTGAGCGTCGGGACGGTTCCCGTGCCCCCGGCGACGCCGGTGCCGGAGCCCGCGGCGCGCCTGCCGACCCCCTCCCCTCCTTTGTCCGCGCCGGCCCCGGTGCCGAAGCCCCCGCTCGAGCCGGCGTACGTCCCGGAGTCACTGCGTCCCGCGCCGCAGGTCGAGGCCCCCCCGCCGTTGACGACCGGGATCGACGTGCAGCTCTCGCCCACGATCCTTCCCTCCCTGCAGCCGTTCCTGGACGCGACCGCGGCCGGCCACCGCGGGCTCGCCGTCGTCCGGGAGAACCCCGAGCGCCTCCGCGCGCTGGTCGGGCCGAGGCCGGCGGCCGTCTACTGGCTGAGCAATCTCGTCCGGGACCGCACGGTACGGCCCGGGGACCTCCGCGCGATCTCCGCGCTGCTGCGCCAGGGGATCGAGGCGAACGGGATCACCGCCGTCTTCCTCGAAGGGATCGAGTACCTCGCCCAGATCCACGGCGCCGTCGCGGTCGCGGGGTTCTTGCGGGACCTCGACCAGCTCGCTCGGGAGCACGACGCCCGCGCCTGGGTCCATCTCACCCCGGGGCTCCTCTCCGCCACCGACCTCGCGACGGTCCTCGGCGAGGCCCCCGCGCCGGAACTCCCCGTGGCGGCCGAGATCGCCGAGACCGCCCCGGCACCCGACGACGGGGCCTCCGAGGCCGGGGGCGAGACGGCGGACGACAGCCCGCCGCCCACCGAAGCGTCCGACGGCGCTCCGGCCCCCGGGCCGGCCGCCGAGCCAGCGGAACCCCCCGCCCCGTCATCCTCCGAGGAGAAGGAAGCTGGCCCGCCCTCGGAAGCACCCGACGGCGCTCTGGCCCCCGCGCCGGCCGTCGAGCCAACGGACCCCCCGGCTCCGTTGTCCTCCGAGGAGGATGAGGCTCCCACGGCCCCGCCACCGGTGGGCGAGCCCGACGCGACCGTCCCGCCGTCCCCCGAAGAGCCGGACGGGGCTCCGGCCCCCGCGCCGCCTGCCGAGCCCAAGGAGCCGCCCGCTCCGTCCCCTCCCGAAGAGAACGAAGCCCCGCCGGCCCCGGTCGGCGAGCCCGACGCGACCGGCTCGCCGCCCCCGGAAGAGCCAGAGGGGGCTCCAGCCCCCGCGCCGGCCGTCGAGCCAACCGAGCCCCCGGCTCCGTCGTCCTCCGAGGAGGATGGGGCTCCCCCGGCCCCGCCCCCGGTCGTCGAGCCCGACGCGACCGGCCCCCCGCCCCCGGAAGAGCCAGACGGGGCTCCGGCCCCCGAGGCTCCTGTCGAGCCGGCGGAGTCCCCCGCCCCCTCGCCTTCCGAGGAGAAGGAAGCTCCCCCGGCCCCGCCCCCGGGCCATGAGCCCGACGCGACCGGTCCGCCGCCCTCGTAGGTCGTCGAACGGCGCGACGACCGCCTTCGGCGTCTCGGACGCATCCTACTTATGGAATGGCGAAGACCGCGGCGACGATGCGTCCCCGCCGGACGAGGGCGCGTCGGCTGACCCGGGCGCTGCTCGCGGCGCTGCTCGCCGTGGCGCTCCTGCCGACGCTCGCGAGCGGCGTCGAGGCCGCGGTCCCCTCCGGGCCGACGGCGGCGACCGCAGGGGTCGCCGCCCGCCCGGCCGCGCCGGCGATCGGGGCGAGCGTCACCTGGGACGGCACCCCGGTCGACCACGCCGCCTCGCCGTCGACGGCGTTCCCGATCCGGCCCGGAGAGAGCCCGCTCGTGCTGTTCACGTTCACCGAGCCGGCCGGCTCGCCCCAGGTCACCAACGCGTCGCTCGTCCTGTTGTTCCTCGGCCTCACGCTCTCGAGCGAGTCGCTCCCCCCGACGGGGAACGCCTCCGGGGTCCATACCGCGGCCCTGAACTGGTCGTTCGGCTCGCTCTACGACCTCACGGAGGGGGTCTACGAGCTCGACGCCGAGCTCCGGGACCGCGACGGGGCGGTCCGCTTCCTCGAACCGTTCTACGTCGACGCGCGGGCGCCCTACGTCGTCGGCTCGGCGATCGCCGCGTTCCTCCTCGTGCTCGGGGGGGTCGAGGCCTACTGGGTCGTCGCGGCGCTGCAGTACCGGCGTCGACGGCGCCGGGGGTACCGCTTCCGATGAGCCTCGCGGCGAGCGCCGCCGGCTCCGGGGCCGTGCTCGGCCTGGTCGCGGTCCTCCTCGCGCAGCAGCTCGGGGCCCTTCCCCTCTCCGAACCGATCCCGTCGGCCGTCTGGCTCGGCTGTGCGATGGCGCTCGGCGCGGTCGTCCTGGGAGAGGTCGGCGCGCTGGTCGACCGGCGCTAGGCCCGTCGGCGCTCCTTGCGCGCGCGGCGAGCTCGCTACGGTTACGGCGAACGCTCCGTCGGGGGACGGGCGGCCGCGGTGCGCGCCGCCCCCGTCCGACCGGAGCGGTCGCGGATCTCCTCGGCGGAGGCGGTCCAGACGAACGGCCGGGAGCTCGCGTCGCGCGACGCGAGGTGGTCACGGACGGCACGGTGGAGCCGCTGGACGCTCGGGAACTCCGCCGGGCCGACGCGCTTGCGGGTGAACTGGGCGAACCAGCGCTCGATGACGTTCGGGCGGCCCGTGTCCGAGGGGACGAAGTGGAGGTGGAAGCGAGGGTGCTGGAGGAGCCAGCGCCGGACCTCCGGGTCGGAGGGCGTCAGGCGGCTGTCGACCAGGAGGTGCAGCTCGAGCCCCTTCGGCGCCTCGCGCTCGACCGCCTGGAGGAACGCCCGGAACTCCAATCCTCGACGGCGCTCGGCGTACTCCGCGATCGCCTTGCGCTCGGCCCGGTCGAGGCCGGGACCGCGGGCCCGGGCGTCGACGGAGAAGACCATCGCCCGCTCCGGCAGGTCGAGGTAGAGGCCGACGAGGTCGGTAATCCGGTCGACGAAGCCGGAGGCGGGGGACGGCCGGTACGTCTCCGCCGCTCGGCGCGGCTCGATCCCGTGGGCCTTCCAGACGCGCTGGACCGTGGTCTTGCTGACGCCGACCTCGCGGGCGAGCGAGCGCGCCGACCAGAACCCGCCGCCCGGCGGACGACGGCCGAGCGTGCTGCGCAGGATCACCTGGATCCGCGACGCCGGGATCGTCGGGGGCCGGCCGGGCCGGGGGGCGTCCCGCAAGAGGCCGGGGAGCCGCCCTTGCAGGAACCGTCGGCGCCATCGGGCGACCGTGCCCGGGTCCGTGGCGAGCTCCGAGGCGATCTCGCGGTCGGTGCGTCCGTCCGCTGCGAGGAGCGCGATCCTCGCGCGACGGACGAGCCGGGGGGACGACACCGGGGCGCGTACGACGGCGAGGAGACGGCTCCGCTCGCCCTGGAGAAGGCGGACCTCCGGTGCCCGACGCATCGGCCCCCGAGACCGCGACGTGCCATAACACAGTGCACTTGCGGGTCAACGGTTCCCTTTAAGTGACCCGCCGGACCTGTTCGGTCTGACGCGGGCTTCCGGCCCTCCCACCTAAACTCCCCCGGGGGTCCGCGTTTCTCTCAGTCCTGCGAACCTTGAAGCGCTTTCGGCGCCGGCGCTCCCGCCGGGGTCGTCACGGAGGGAAGAGGCCGCTCCGACCGCGGCGAACCGGAGAGCCGGCGTGCTCGGCGTCGCCCTCGGAACCGATCTTGCGGGGCAGGACGGATGCCTCCGCGGAACCGCCGCCCGCAGCGCGCGGCGCGGCCGCGCCGAACCTCTTGTTCGAGGCGGGTCGACGCGCGGCCCGAGAGCACTGGCCCGTAATTTCTGAGCACCCCTGGCCACGCGGCGGCGAGCCCCTCGCCGACGCCCACGGAGGCCGTGGGGACGATTCGCCATCGCCGGCCCGGCCGGGGGGTCGGGTCCGGCGGTTTCGCCGAGCGAAGGACCAACCTTGAAGAGCCGGCGCTCGGATGCGACGGCGTGGCCGTACCTGCGGGGGGGCCCCCCGATGCGTGGGAGCCCGGCCGTCGGCGCCGTGGGCGCGTACGTCTCTTTCTGGGGATCGCGCTGATCCCCGTCCTGGTCGGCGTCGTCCTGCTCGCCGTCGCCCTCTCGCCGGGGACGTTCGGTCTCCACCGCTCGCCGCTGCTCCCGTTCGGTGGGGGCTTCCTCGGGATCATCCTGATCCTCTGGGGCACGCTGTTCCTGGTCCGGGTGGCGTGGTGGTCGGCGCGGCGCGGCCCGTACGGGGGTCGTCCCGGCGGCGGCTTCGACCCGGCGATGATGGTGGCGCGCCGGCGGTACGCCCGCGGAGAGATCACGCGCGAGCAGTACGAGCAGCTGGTCGCCGACCTCCGACGCCCCCCGGGGCCGCTGCCGTAGGTCGACAAGCGGGGACGGGACCGCACCGTACGGGACCCGAGAGGCAGGGGGCCCGCGCGAAGGGGCGTTCCGCTCGACCCGCGAAGATTTTCCTGCCTTCCGGCTGGGGGAGCCCCGACGATGGCCGCCCCGCCGAGCTCGGACCTGACGTCCGTCGTGATCGTCCTCGCGCTGTTCGTCTGGATCATGGCCCGTCGGACGTACGCCGTCACGAGAGGGACCCCGTACAGCGGGTCGCGCGTGTTCGCCTACGGGGCGCTTTCGACGGCGATCTTCGCGGCGTTCGGGGCAACGACGATCTACGTCGCGGTCGGCTCCTGGGGGAGCCTCGCCGTTGCGCTGGTCGCTCCGTACGTCGCCGTCGTCCTCAGCGCCGCCGTCGTGGCGACGCCGCGGGTCGAACGTCTCGCGAGGTTCGAGCGAAGGGCCGACGGCCGGCTCTACTACCGGCTCCCGGTCATCGTGCCCGTGATCTCCCTCGTGCTGTTCCTCGCACGTATTGGCGTCGAGATCGGGCTGTTCGGCCTCGCGGCGTTCGCGACGTTCTCGGTCCCGAGCTCGCTGTCGACCGGCGGCCTCCTCGTGCTGATCAGCTTCGACCTTCTGTACGGGGTCAGCGTCGGGATCCTGCTCGGCCGGGGGCTCGGCGTCCGAAGGGCGTTCCGGCACTCCGGGGACGCTCCGCTCGCGGCGGCGTAGGCCCCCGCGCCGCGGGGGACGCAGCGTGCCGGGCGCCGCTCCGGACGCAACGCTCGGTCAGCCGCCCCGCAGCTTCTCGAGGACCCGGGCCGGCGTGCGCTCCAGGACGGCGTCGAGGCGCTCTTCCGGCACTCCGGCGCCGAGCGCGATGCGGCGGGCCGTCTCGAGCGGGATCAGCTCGGAGACGGCGTGCGCGTCCGAGTCGACGACCAGCTCCGCTCCCGCTTCGAGCGCGAGGCGCACGACCCGACCGTTGCACAGGGCGTGCCCCCGGCGCCCGGAGATCTCGAGCACCACCGAGTTCGCCCGGGCGAGCTCCGCGTCCCGTGGGTCGAGCAGCCCGGGATGCGCGAGGATGTCGACCTGGCCGGAGTCGATCGCGGCGTGGTTCGTGCCGGCCGGAACGTGCTCGACGATCGTCTCGCCGTGGACGATCACGATCTCCGCGCCGGCCGCGCGGGCGGCGCGGGCGGCGTCGGCGATCCTCCGCGGCGGGACCTTCGTCAGCTCCACCCCGACGACTGGGACGAACCGCTCGCCGTCCCACGCCCGCGCCTCCTGGCGCAGCCTCTCGAGGAGCGGCCGGGGGTCCTCCAGCGAGACGTGGTCGGTCAGGGCGAGCGCGCGGTGCTCCAGCGCCTCCGCCTCGTTCCACATCTCCGTCGGCGAGGTCTGCCCGTCGGTCAGGAACGAGTGCGAGTGAAAGTCGATCCGCCGAGGAACGTTCGGGCGTTCCGAAGAGCGGGCCGGCATTCGAGCGGAGTAGCTCGCCGGGCGTAAGAGCGTCGTGGGGGACGGCGGGTCGGCGTGCGTCCGGGGCTAGAGCGCGGCCGCGCGGGCATGCGTCGCGGGGTCGGACGGACCCGCTCCGCCTCCGGACGCCGCGCGCCGAACCGTTATGGGTCGCGGCGGGCTTCCCCGGGAGATGGCGCTCCCCGGGAGGCGCCGACGGGTCCTGGCCCTCGTGCTGACCGTCGTCGCCGGTCTCGCCGGGGTCGTCGGGGTCCACGCCGGCGCTCTCGTCCGGGCGCCGGCGCTCTACCCGGTCGTCGGAGAGCCGAGCGCCGACGGGAACGCGAACTACGTCTCCTCCGCCCAGTGCGCGACCCTGACGCTCTGCGCGATCCACCCGGCGGTCGGCGACGAGGGAGGCAAGCCGTACCTCGTCCTGGTCGTCCTCCACGGGCCCGGCCCGCGGCCGGGCGCCGTCTGGGACAGCTACGGCGACACGTTCGCGAACCTGTCGTACTGCTGGCTCCACAACAAGCTCTTCGGGCACACGGCGATCGACGCCGCGACCGTGACGATCGGCGACCCGGACCGCTACACGGTGGACGTGGGGCTCGCGTCGAACTCCGAGTGGGTGGAGGTCGCGGTCGTCGGGGACGCCGGCGCGGGCGACCGGATCGACCAGGTGAGCAACTCGTGCGCGGACTTCACGGCGAACTCCCCGCACTCGACCCTCTCGGCGACGTTCAACGCCTCGGCCCCGGGGGACCTCGGGATCCTCGGCTGGGCCGTCATCAACACCACGGCGCTCACCTGCAGCTCCGGCACCGCGACGCTCGTCGGTCCGTGCGCGTCGGCGGTCTCGGGGCCGTACGGCGTCGGGCAGAGCACCCCGGCCCTCGCCTACGAGACGTTCGCCTCCGCCGGGCCCCAGACGGGGACGATCGGGATCTCGGGCGGGGGCTGCGCCAACACCGGCTGCCCCTGGATGTTCTACGCCGTTGCGGTCGCGAGCGGAGCGCCGCCGTAGCGCCGCGAGGGCCGCGTCCGACCTCCGGCCGGAAGCGCGAAACCCTATCTCGCGAAGGACGCTCCTGCCGCCCCGGGGCTCGGTCGATGGCGACAGCAGCGCGGGGCCGTGCCCCGGCCAGCGCGACGGCGGCGCCGTCCAGCCCGATCTCCGGACCGGCGCTACGCCTCTTCGAGTACGAGGCCGTGACGACCACGAACCGGCGGTTCTCGCGCTTCGACCTCGCGAGCTGGGACCGGTGCTGGCTCCCGGGACCGGTGACCTCGCTGCTCGACCGCCCGTGGCTCGCCGAGCGGGAGTTCGTCGAGGACGACAACCGCAGCGCGATCGACCCGACCCCGGCGGCGACGCTCGACGGCGTTCCGTTCTACCTCTCGGTCAAGGGCGTCGGCTCGGCGATCGACCCGTTCGCCCACCGTCCGCTCGACCGGCCCCGCGCCGCGGAGCTCAGCGACGACGCCGGGACCCGGGAGCGCCTCGGGCAGGGCGCGCCGGCCCCGGGCGGGCTCATCACCGGTGAGCTCTGGCTCCGGGGCTCGCCGTACGGGGGCCAGGGGCTCCCGCACGCGCTCACCGCCCTGCGGGTCTCCGAGCGGGCCGACCTGACCGACCTCCACGGCTTCCGCCTCGCGCCGATCGTCAAGGTCGCGTTCCTCCCGAGCGAGCTCGAGGCCCGCCTCCGCTCGATCTACTGGTTCCGACGCTACCGCGACCGGTTCGTCCAGGAGCTCCGCCTCGTGCCGTCGAGCGTCCGCTTCTACTTCCACGGGCGCCGCACCGTCGGCAGCGACGTCGCGCACGTCTTCGACCTGTTCCGGCTCGACTCCGGGGCGAAGGCACACCGGTTCCAGGTGAACTTCGTGCGGAGCGGGATCGCCCTCCTGACGCTGTTCGCCCGGACGATGGAGTACGACCCCCGCCGCGACCGCTTCACGGGGCTCGACTTCTGGGACGTCTGGCTCGACAAGGACGCGGTGATCGCGCCGGACGGCACGGCGTACTTCGTCGATCTCGAGGGGATCGACACGGTGCGCGTCGACGCCGGCGACGTCGGGGAGAAGCTCGACGACCAGGTCTTCCGCTCGCTCTACGAGTTCATGTTCGCCTACGCGCAGATCGACGCCGAACGGGCCCGGCGCTTCGGGGAGGTCGGCGGCCGCCGCCGGCGCTTCGAGGCGATCCTCGCGGAGGCGCTCCGAGAGGACCGGTACGTCCAGCTCCGCGACGAAGGGCGCAGCGTCGTCCTCGCGGTCCGGAGCGCCGCCGGCGACCAACGGTTAAATTACACGTTCCCGTTGGTCGACCGAGCCCGTGGCGAGCTGTAAGCAGGTCTGCGACCTCCTCTCTCAGTTGAGCGCGCACGCCGTACCGAGCCCGCCGGCGGACCCGGACCTCGACCGCCTCGGCCAGCTCGGGCTCGTCGGCGTCTACACGGCCGACCAGTACCGAGGCCTGGTCGACCAGGTCGGCACGCTGGAAGCGAGCCAGAACGCCCTCGCCGCCGAGCAGGCGCAGGACGCGGGGCTCCGCGCCGAGCTCGCCGAGGACGCCGTGCGGGACCACTCGATCCTCTTCCATCTGCACGGCCGCGACCGCAAGGCCGCCGACCTCGCCGCCGAGGCCGACGAGCGCTCGCGGTCCCAGGCGCTGGACGCCGACCTCACGCAGAAGGAGCAGGCGTTCAACGCGCTGCTCGTCCAGAAGTCGGTCCTCGACAACCTCACCACGGTCGGCTCGCGGTACGCCGGGCTGACCCCGGCCGGGGCGGTCGCGCTGCGCGACCTGACGGTCCGCCTCTACCGGTACGGCGACACCGACTTCGAGAGCTACCTCGCGCAGGCGCAGCGTATCGACCAGGACCTCGTCGGCGTCGCCGCGGGCGGGGCGAGCTACTTCGCCGGGCTCGCGAGCGGGATCCCCGACGCCGACCGCGCCTACCTCTGGGCGATCGCCGTCGGCCTCGCGAAGTCGATGCCGGACCCGACGACCGGCGGGCCGCGCTTCCTCCAGGCGTACGGCGCGACCTCCTCGCTGAGCAAGAACCCGGAGAACCGCCTGATGGCGAGCGAGATCCTCACCGCGTTGCCGAAGCCGCTGCCCGAGGAGCTCCCGGCGCTCTCCGGGCTCGTCCACGACGTCCGGAAGGTCGGCGTCCCCGCGGAATCGGCGCTCGGCGTCGCCTCGATCGTGCTGTTCGGACAGCGGGCCGACGGCTCGTTCGCGACCGAGACGGTCCGCCGGTTCCTCCAGGAGACCCGGTCGTACGAGTCCGCCGCCCTCCTCGGGATCACGAACACGCCGGCCGACGCGCTCGCCGAGAAGTTCCGTGCGATGCGGGGGATGTTCGCGTCGTGGGGGTACGAGGCGAGCGAGGACACCGAGCTCGCGAGCGCCTACCTCGCCGTCTCGGAGTACGCTCCCGGCGAGATCGACGCGAAGCTCGCGATCCTCGCCCGCGGCCTCCTCGCCTACCTGCAGTACCCGCTGGTCGCGGCGTCGATCCTTGGCTCGATCGCGACGCTCGAGGCGAACGAGACGCTCAACCTCGTCGAGAAGGCCTACGGGATCGTCGGCCGCCAGGCGACCGGCCTCAGCCAGACCGAGCTGATCTGCGTCGCCGTGCGGATGGTCCACGGGATCCGCAACGAGCTCGTCGGCACGCTCGACGCGACCGCGGCGGCGAGCGCGGCTCCCGCGTCCCGAGCGGTCGGCTACGGCCCCCGGCCGATGTTCATGTTCCTACCGGTCGTCATCGTCCACGGCGCCTACTACTCGACGTTCAGCGGGATCGGCGGCGTCCATCCGGGGCACGTCCACGGGATGCCGAGCGGCTTCGGGGGGGCCGGCGTCGGATGACGCTCGCCTGGGTCCCCGCCGTGCTGCTCGCCTTCGCGATCGCGCCCGCGGGCGTGCACCCGGCGGCCCACTACCTGCCGCAGGTCGGCGACTCGTTCACGTTCACCGAGACGATCAGCGTCGGCGGGGGCTACGGCAACCTCACCGGCTTCTGGTCGACCGACGACGTCAACGGTACGCTCACGGTCACCGCGACCCCGGCGAACGGCACCGACACCGCCACGTTCGACTACGTCGGGCACTACTGGAACAGCAGCGGCGGCAACTACCCGTGGACCGAGGACGGGCCGTCGTTCACGTTCTCGGCGAAGACGTTCGACTACGTCCGCGGGACCGACGACCAGCCCGGCGAGGTCGGCAACCAGACCTGGTTCTTCATGAACAACTCGCTCGCCCCCGGCGCGACGATCGCGCCGCTCGGCACCGAGCTGACGATCACGTCGGACGACGCGACGTTCGACCTCGGCACCGGCGCGGGCGGGTTCGTCTCGGCGATCGGGGCCGCCGGCACCGGGACGTACGACAACGACGGCTTCACCGCGCAGTACGACTACCATGCCTACTACGCCCCGTCGACCGGCTACATCGTCGGCTACGTCTACACCGAGAACGACTCCGACTCCCAGGGCGACGGGTTCGTCTACGTCGACCACCTCGCCGTCACGCACGCCACGTACTCGATCCCGGCGGCGGCGTCCCCGCTGCCGAAGACCTACGCCGTGACGTTCACCGAGAGCGGCCTTCCCGCCGGGCGGAGCTGGACGGTGACGTTCGACGGGTACGCCTACTCGAGCACGACGGCGACGGTCACGGTCCCCGCGGTGCCGAACGGGACGTACGTCTACCTGCTGCATTCGAACGGCTACGTCGCCGCGTCGGCGAGCGGCACGCTGACGGTCGACGGACCGGGGGGAGGCGCGACGAGCCAATGGACGGTGTTCCCGGCGACGAGCGCGCCGGCGTTCACCCTCCTCGACCTGCTCGTCGTCCTCGTCGTCGTGATCGTCATCGTCGTCGTCGTCGTGGCGCTCCTTACGCGGCGTTCGCGGCGCCCCGCGCAGATCCCCCAGCACCCCCGCGGGGGCATGCCCCAGTTCTCCCCGCCGATGACCGGCGCCCCTCCCCCGCCGATCTCGCTCACCCCCGGCGCCCAGCCGAGCATCCAGCAGGTCGTCGTCAAGGAGGTCGTGAAGGTGAAGTGCGCCTACTGCGGCTCGCTGATCGACTCTACGGCGACGGCGTGTCCGTTCTGCGGGGCGACCCGTTCGTAGCGCGGTCGGCCCGTGCCGGCTCGGGGCCTCGCGGAGGCCCCGGGCGAAGGTACAGGTAGACGACGCCGCTCCGTCGCAGGCCGGCGGCCGCCGAGAGCGCCTGCGACGCCGCGTTCGTCCGCGCGACCTCCGAGAAGGCGCCGGTCGCCCCGGAGCGCTCCGCCCACCGAAGCCGCGCCAGGAGGAGGTCGCGTCCGACGCCGGACCGTCGCGCCTCGGGCCGGACCGTGAGCGAGTGCAGCCGGGCCTCGCCGGCGACGAGCTGCACCCATGCCACGCCCACGAGGCGCCCGTCGCGCTCGAGCCCGAACGCGCGCTCCCCCTCCTCCGCCGCGACCCGCAGCCAGCGGTCGGGAGATCGCCCGTAGACCTCTCGGAGCAGGCCGGCGACCTGCGGCTCGGCGGATCCTCCGAGGAGCCGGACCGGGTGGACGAGCGGGGGCAACTCCGCGGCGGGGAGCGGGCGCGCGAGGATGTCGAAGACCGCCCGCGGGAGGTCGAGGTCGACCTCGGCGTAGACCCCGGGGGCGGCCGAACCTCGGACGACGCGGTCGGCGATCTCCGTCGAGCGCGTGAACAGGGAGGCGGTCCCCTCCACGGCGTCCACGAGATAGATCGCCACCGGTCGCCCGGCGTCGCGCAACACGAGGGCGTCCCCTCCGGAGCGTACCGCCTCGCGGGCGAGCGCCGGCAGGAACGCTCCGAAACGTCCCGAGACGTCTGCGCGGAGGAGCTGCCCCGAGAGCTCTTCGAGGGTCACGGGCTCCCAGGGGAGGTCGGGGGTCGGGGCCCTCACGCTTTCCCGGAGCCCCGCGAACGATCGAACGATACCTCGGGCCGGGAGTACGCCGACCGCCGGGGCGCCGCGGCGCGCGAGACGAGGCCCGGGCGACCGGTCGAGCGGGATCGGCGGCGTCGACGCGGGAGTACCGGCTGCCGGCTCAACGCTGGCTCACCTCCGAGTCGTACGGTAGGGGGCGCCACTATGCGAAGTACGCCACCACCCCCTAGGAACGCGATCGTCCTCGCGGACCTCGGCGGGAACCGGACGGGCCGGCCCGGGGGCGCGCTACCGACGGACGGTCGGGGGGGCGCTCGGATACCGCGCGTTCGGCGGGACCCGGACCGACGACACCGACCGAATCCCGCGGTCGACCTTTAGCCGGCGAGCCGCCTTCGGCGTACCGCGTATGCCAAGCACGAGCAGCAGGGCTGGGCGTTCTCGCGCGCCGGAGGCCGGGGCGACAAGGGCCCGGCACCCCAGGTCTCTGCGCGCCTCGCCGAGATTTAATACCGGCAACGCTTCGGCGCGTCACCGTGAGGCGGCTCCTCCGCCCCTTGCTCGTCGGGGTCGTCGTCACGCTGATGCTGAGCCCCTCCGGCCTCGTGGCCGGGGGTCTCGTAGAGTCGGTAGCGTCGCACCCGAGCGGCTCTTCCGGCTCCGCCGTTGCCTCCACGCCGACGCCGTCCAGCTCCGGTACGGGCCCGCCGTCTGCGGCGGAGGCGGCCGGCACGGGCGGCCTGCAGGCAGCCGAGACGGCCAGCCCCTGCGCCTCCGCCTCGAGCTTCCCGACCTCGACGGCGAGTGCGCTCTCACCCTCGAAGGTCGACGCGGCCCTCGCCGCGAAGGACGCCGCGGGGTCCTCGCCGGCGACGATCGCCCCCGCCGCGTCGGCCGCGGTCAGTTCGGCCGAGGCCGCAGGGGCATGCCCGAGCGCCCTCTTTCCGCCGCGACCGCCGGCCACGGCCGCGGAGCTCGCCGCCGCGAGGGCGAACGGCTCCGTCGAGCCGCTGTACACGGGAACTCCCTCCCCGATCGGGCTCGCGGACTACGGGCTCTCGGTCCTTCCGAACGGAACGCACGTCGCCTCGGTCCTAGAGACCACGAAGGTGCGCGGGCAGGCGGACCTCAACGCCACCGGCGTCGAGCCGCTCGACCTGTACAACTCGGAGCTCGGCCCGGACGCCTACAGCCTGCAGTTGAACGCGGTGCTGACGAAGGTGGTGCTGTTCGGACAGTCGGGCTACGAGTTCTGGACGCAGAACGTCATGGAGTACTACCCGTCGGCCCACCGGCTCTACCTCATCACGAACGTCTGGAACTTCTCGAGCCCTGCCGGCGAGTTCTCCCTCGGGAACGCGATCTACGCCCACGGGGCGAACGGTACGAACTTCGGGGAGGTCTACGAGGCGGCGGTAGGCTTCACCGGGATCTCCTATCCGTTCGACCTCTCGCTCTACCTGAACTCGACGCTCGTCGGGGGCCGCGACGCGGTCTACTTCACAGGGGTCCTCCACGGGCCGGGCGAGTCGATCGACGCGCCGTTCGACTACGTCGTCTTCAACTCGATCGGGACGGGCGGGATACGGCCGTCGACGCCCGCCGTCTACGCCGCGAACGGGACCGGCTACGACCCTCTCGGGCTGACGAACGACTTCGAGCTCGACTTCGGCGGTCCGGGCGACGGGAGCCAGGCGACCCTCGTCGCGGGCGACGCGACGCTCGGGCTCGCCTACTGGGATCCGGCCGCTCACGGCGGGCTCGGCGGTTACGAGGCGGTACCCTCGGCGTACAACTACGGGGGAGAGACCGGGGAGACGTCGACCGGGGCGACCGTGACCTGGAGCAACGCTCCGGGGGGCCCCGGGGGCGTGGCCGCGTACGCCACGATGGCGACCGGCCCGGCGGTCCTCGAGGGGCTCTGGAACGCCACCGGCCCGGAGGGCGCCTACCCGGTGACGATCGACAGCTCTCCTTCGAACGCCTTCGAGCTGGTCACGCCGCTCGTGCACTCGCCGTGGAGCCAGGTCAGCCCCGCCGGGCGAGGCGGGCCGAGCGCGCGGTCGTTCTACGCCGAGGCGTACTCCCCTGCGCTCGGAGCCACGATCCTCTTCGGAGGTTGGAACCCCGTAGTGGGTCCGCTCGGAGATACCTGGGAGTTCGCCGATGGCGTCTGGACGAACGTCACCGCGCCGGGGGGACCCCCCGCGCGCTGGGGGGCGCAGCTGGTCTACGATGCCGCCGACGGCTACCTCCTGCTCTTCGGAGGCCGGTCCGTCTCCCCGGAGGTCCTCAACGATACCTGGATCTACGACGCGAGTGGCTGGCACGAGCTTTCGACCACGCACGCTCCGCCCGCCCGCGCCTTCGCGAGCGCCGCCTACGACGCCGCCGACTCCGAGGTCGTGTTGTTCGGCGGCGGCGTCGGCACCGCGAACAGCTCCTGGAGGCTCGACCGCGACACCTGGACGTTCTCCGGCGGAGAATGGACGAACATCACCGCGACCGCCGGGACCGCTCCCCCCGGCCGGATCCAGGCTGCGATGACCTACGACGCCACCGACGGAGAGCTCGTGCTCGCCGGAGGCGCCTCGAACGGCCAGACCAATCCCTGCGCCTACACCCTCCCGGGGACCTGGGTGTTCTCCGGCGGTCAGTGGGCCGAGCTGACGCCCTCGGGCACGGTGCCCCCGCCCGGGGAAGGGGCCCTATGGTTCGACTCGGCGACGGGCACGACGTACTACTACGAGGGCGTCCAGAACCTCTCGTCGAGCGGCGGCTCCTGCGCGGCGCTCGTCGGGGACGTCTACGCGTTCGACGCGGGAGCCTGGAAGCTCCTCGAGGCGGGGCCCGCGCCGGGCGGGCCGGCCGCACGGTTCGGGGTCGAGGTCGTGGACGATCCCGCCGCCCACCTCGAGCTGCTGTTCGGCGGTCAGGGAGGGGTCGACGGACCGTTCTACGCCGACACGTGGTCGTTCAACCCGAACGCCACGAGCGGTCCGCCCCCGCCGCAGCTCGTCCCGGAGACGTCCGTCGGGCTGACGGTGACGACCGACACGTTCTGGCTCGCCCCCGGCACCTACGCGCTCGAGACCGAGCTGAGCGGCTACGTGCCCGTGAACGTGACCCTGAACGTCAGCGGTCCGATGACGGTGACCCCGACGCTCGTGCGCGACCCCTCCGAGGGGATCTACACGCCGATCTGGGCCTGGAGCAATTCTCAGTACGCGGCGATCTCCAACGGCGGGAGCGGCGTCCCCGCCTCCCCGTACGTGCTCGAGTACCTCCCGTCCGAGGAGATCGGAGCGGCGTTCGGGCTCTACAACGACTACGGCTACCCCGTCTACGCGGGCATGTTCCTGCTCGACACGACCGCGTCGGTGGAGGTCGAGGACGCTCCGACGTTCACGACCGCGACGAACGACTTCCAGTCACCGGGCCCGTTCCTTCCCCAGAACAACTCGCTGCCCCTCTGGTTCTGGAACGTGAGCGGGGTCGTGCTCACCGGCGGGGTCGAGATCGGCTCCGGCGAGACCTGGCTGAGCGAGGTGGGCCCGTTCGCGGTCGTCTTCTACGACTCCTCGGACAACCTCGTCGACCACAACACGTTCCTCGCGCCGGCGGGCGCCGTCCTGTTCCAGTTCGGCCCGGGTCCCGCCGCGTTCACCGGCTCCGCCGGGAACAACACCGTCTGGGGGAACACGTTCGGCGAAGGCGGGTTCGTCGGCGAGATCGGCATCGTCGAGGTCGAGCCGAACGACCTGATCTACAACAACAAGTTCCTGACGGCCGTCACCGCCTGCTCGCCCGGCGACGCCTCCGCGCCGAACTACTGCTGGCCGGTCTACTCGTTCACCAACGTCAGCTTCTCCGACCGGTGGAACATCACGCCGGAGGCGGCGTCGAACGTCAGCTACGCCGCCGGCTTCCCCGGGTTCCCGCTCTCCGGGAGCATCATCGGGACCCCGGATCAGGGAGGGAACTACTGGTGGGACTACGGGATCTACCCGAACACCTTCGGGGTCCTGCCGTACGACGAGAAGGCGTTCGGCGGCTTCATCGTCTACATCACGCCCGGCGGGGACTACGCGCCCCTCGTCCTGCCGACGGTCGTCACGTTCTACGAGTACGGCCTTCCCCTGAAGGCGCTCGAGAGGGCCGGCTGGACGGTCGTGCTCGGCGGCGTCGCGGAGCACACCGCGTCCTACTCGCTCTCGTTCGACAACGTCGAACCCGGCAACAACTCGCTCCTCGTGCTCGGTCCGAGGGGCTACCGGACGAACGAGAGCGGCTTCCTCTCCGTGTACCCGGGGAACCAGACGTACTTCGCCTCGTTCGTCCGGGGCGCCACGTACACCCTCACGGTCGTCGAGAAGGGGCTCGCCGTCGGGACGACGTGGTGCCCGGCGGTCGACGGCTACGCACGGTGCTCGACGACGCGCACGGTACGGTTCTCCGGACTGCCGGCCTCCTACTACAACGTCAGCGTCGATCGTCCGTCGACGGTCGGCATGAACCTGACCGCCACGATGTTCGGAGGCGCCGCCAACCTCAGCGGCCTGCCGGTCTACCTCAGCGAGCGATTGACGCTCGCGTTCGCCTACCCGGTGCGGTTCGTCGAGTCGGGGCTACCGGTCGGCTCGCTGTGGTACGTCGACGTGCACGGCCAGTTCGGCGGTGCCTTCGTCAGCCCCGACGGCTCGACGATCGTGCTCAACCTGACGAACGGGACGCACACGTTCCGCGTCGGGGCGCCCGGGGGCTATGCGTACGTCGGGCACCGGCGGGTCGTCGTCGACGGAACGACCGTGATGACGCTGGTGTTCCGGCCGCGTAGCTAAGGCTCTGCCGGCGCCCCGGCAGGGGGGGACTACGAGCCCCGGACTCTCGGCACGACCTCCCGCGGCCGTGTCGCCGCTCGGAACGCCGACCGCGGCCGCCGACCAGGGCTCGGCGCTCGGCCGGGCGGCGCTGCCCTCGGACGACGCTCGGCTCGAAGGGGACGGGCGATCCGCCCCAGGGCCCACACCGGCGGGACGACCACGAGGAGCGTCGTCGCCGGAGGGAGCCGGCCCGAGGCGCTACGCCCGCCCCCCGGCGTGCTGCGGGGGCGACGGCGCTCCTGGCGGAGCGCGGCGGCCCGCTCCGCCTATCCCGACCCCCGAAGGGCGGGCGCGACCGTCACGAGGCCGAGGGCCGGGCCGAGCTCCTCCCCGAGCGGCACGAGCGCGGTGCCGGTGCTCGAGAACACCAGCGCCACGGTCGTGGCGTTCCCGTCCATGACGGCGACGCTCGGGCCGGACTCGGCGTAGCCCTTGACGGTCTTGACCGAGAGCGCGAAGGAGCCGTTCGGGACCTTGAACGTCGCCGAGGTGCCGTGCGAGGTCACGCTCTCGGTCTTGTTCACGCCGTTGAACGCCCCGCGGACGCTCACCGTCCAGTGCGTGCCCGCGGCGAGCCCGCTCTCCGTGATCGTCAGGGCGTAGTCGACCTGCGTGAAGCGGACCGTCACCTTCTCGTTCGCCTTGACGGCGATCGTGCCCGAGCCGGCCGCGGCGCGTCCTCCGACCTTCACCGCCTCCGAGTAGCCCTCGTACGGCGAGGCGGGACGGACGGAGTACGAGTACGTCCCGGGCGTCAGGTTCGTCCAGGAGAGCGTACGGCCGTTGGTGCACGTCGTCCAGGCGATCGCGGCGCACCAGCCGGCCGCGGGCGGGACGTTGGTGCCGGTGAACGAGACCGAGACCGTCTTGCCGGCGACGAAGCGGACGTTCACCGTCTGGGTCACGTTGAACCCCGTGACCGTCACGCTGCCGGTCGGGGAACCGGAGACGACGTAGCCGGCCGGGCCGAGGACGGTGTACGGGAACGTCCCGATCGGCACCGGGATCGTCAGCGAGCTCGTCGTGTTGTGCGCGACGGCCCCGTACTGCACGCTGGGCGCGACGATCGAGGCGGTCCACGCATCGCCGGCCGGTAGGCCGGTCTCCTGGAAGACGATCCGGTTCTCCGGGATCAGGACGAGATAGACCGTCGCGTCGGCCCCGCTGACCGTGACCGAGCCGGACCAGCTCGCCGAGTAGCCCGGGATCGGCGTCACGCTCCAGGCGTACGTGCCGTTCGGGAAGACCTCCGTCGGCACCAGGCCCCAGACGAGGTCGAAGGCGGTGCCGCCGATGAACACGCCGGTGTGGGCGATCCCGCCGACCGTCGCGTTGAGCGTCCCGTTGTTCGGGAAGCCGGTGACGTTGAGGGTGATGAGGTACGAGCTCGGCCGGAACTCGATCATCGTCGTGATGCCGGCGCCGTGCACTGTGCCGCTCCCGTGACCCTGACCGTGCCACGCCGTCGAGTAGCCGGCGACGCCCAGCGTCGTGTAGCTGTACGTCCCGTTCGCCTCCGAGAAGACCAACGTGTCGCTGTTGCCGTCGGTCGTGAGCGACATCGGGACCCCGTTCAGCGTCACCTGGAACGTCTCGCCGGCCGGGAGGCCGCTCTCGACGAACGACCACGGGTACGGGCCGGGTCCGACGCCGCCGTACGGGGCGCCGGTCCCCCCGGCGACCGGGGGCGGCGGGAACGACAGCAGCACGTTGAACGTCGTCTCCGACAGCTGGGCGTTGTTGATCTGGAGCGGGAGACCGTTGAGGCTGAGGTGGAACTGGCAGATCGTGCCGTTCGGCGGGTTCGCGGGCGGGACCCAGTCCTCGACGCTCGCGCTGACCGTCGCGGTCGCCGCGGCGAGCGGCGGCAGGAGCCCTGAGGTCGTGTTGGCGTAGCTGAGGCTCTGGCCGGAGGTGATGTAGCCGCAGGGGACCGGTTTCTCCCCGCTGCCGTTGGCGAGCTCGATCGGCGGCGAGCTCCACGTCGCCGACATCTCCTCGTAGTTCGCTCCGGAGCGTTGCAGCAGCGGCGTCAGCACCACCATCCCCGAGCCGGGGTAGATGTCGAGGCGCGCCGGGTCCCAGGCCCACGACCACGGCTCGTAGGCGACGTGCGTCAGCGTGAACGCCGGCGTGCAGCTCGGTGTCGCGACGTTGCAGACGACCGCGGTCGCCGCGAGGGGGAGCGCGTCGAAGATGTAGTCGAGGTACCAGAACGTGCCGCTGTAGCTGCTCCACAGCAGCGACCAGTTGAAGCCGACCTCCAGCCCGAGCGCCGCGCAGGCGACCGCCCACGGGACCCCCGTCGCCTGCGACGGCGGCAGGTATCCGGACGGCTGGAAGCCGTTCGCGTAGAGCATCGGCAGGATCGTGAGCCCGTCGACGACGTACTGGCTGCCGCAGCTGCCGGGGCCGGTCCACTGACAGTGGTTGCCGCCCCCGCCGGGGTCGCACGCCGGGGCGGCGAGGTTCGTGACGACGCCGGTCGTCAGGTCGGTCACGCCGGCGTAGAGGCTGACCTGCCCGAACAGGAACGCCCAGGCGGTCAAGGTCGCGAGCCCGTCCAGGAGGTCGAGCCCGACCGAGAGGTACGGACCGATCCGTCCGATCAGCGAGCCGTAGAACGAGTTGAGGTCGAGCGAGTCGCAGTGGGTGGCGGAGGTGCTCGTCGTCCAGCCGCCGCTCGGGGTCCAGGTCTGGACCGAGGAGTCGGTCGAGCCGGTCCAGCTGCTCCCGAGGGTCGCCGAGCAGCCCGAGCCCGGGGCCGGGGAGAGGAGCGTCCAGTTCCCGCTGGCGCCGGCGCTCAGCGTCGCGCTGTACTCGAGCGCGATGTCGGCGTTGATGTCGAGCGTGAGGACGGGGATGCCGAGGACGTCCAGTAACGGGATCTGCGTATCGAACAGGTCGATCGCCAGGTCCGGGTCGCCGAAGTCGTTGGCGTTGAAGCTGCCGGAGCCGGTGACCGCCGCCCCGGCCTGAAGCTCGTAGCCGTAGTCCTCGGTGAACTGGATCTGGCTCACGCCGGCCGAGATCCTCAGCTCACCGAACGGGTGGTGCCAGCTGATGCAGCACCAGCTGATGTGCACGTAGGCGGTCGCGCAGGCCTTGAGGGAGACCCAGAACGCCACGCCACCGGTGACGGTCAGCGTCGCGCTGCCGGCCTGGGTGCTGTACGACTTGCTTCCCGAGATCGGGTGGGCCGGCGAGCCGAGGGTGAGGACGGTCACGCAGGGATCGAAGTCGCCGGCGTAGCCCCCCGAGTTCGCCTTGACCTCCGAGAGCCCGCTGGCGTTCGCCGCCCCGCAGCCGTTCGCCCCGCACGGAACGACGGCCGTGGCGGTCGTCTCGGGCCCCCCGCACTGGGCGCCGGAGCAGAGCGACACCGGTGTGGCGTTCGAACCGGGCCCGGCGCCCGAGCCGTTCGTCGCGGGAGCGATCGTCGTGCCGGACGCCGGTGTCGGGGCGAGCATCGACGCCGTGCTCAACCCCATGGCGATCGTCCCTGCGGGAACGACCAGGAGCGCGACGAGGCTCGCGATGATGACGACCTGCCGGATCCTCTCCCCCGAACCCCCCGACCTTCCTCCCCCGTTCGACATAGGCGCTTCCGCCCCCACAGGGCTCCACATTTATGAATGTTATTGTTTGACAATCAAAGTTCTGAAATGAATACGAACTATACCTCGAATCAAGCGAGCCCGGGCGACCCAGGGAGGGCCGGCCCGCGAGGGTCCGAGCGAGGGCTCGAGTCCCGTGCGGCCCGGGAAAGCAGCCTGCGCCGATCGGAGTCCCCGGGCCCCGCCGCGCCGAGGATCGGCGATCCTCGGGCACGGCCCGAGGGGTCCGGTCCTGACCTCCCGAGGCTTCGAAGGGCGGGACGGGCTCACCGTCGCTCGTCGCCAAGGATCCCCCCTGCTCGGCGGGGGGACGAGCGGCCTTTCGGAAGCGATGCGAAGCGGGGGGCCCCACGTCTCGGAGCGCGAGTCTCGCGATCGAGGGTTCGGCGTTACCCGGAGGTCTACAGGATCTTCCCCGCCCGGACCACGGGGGTTCCGTCGACAGAGATCTCCGACCCCGCGACGCAGAGCGAGCCGTTGAAGTCGGAGGCGTTGTCCCCGCCCAGGAAGGCGTTCCGGCCGACGGCCAGCTGGAAGCTGCCACGCTCCTGGGTCTCGAGGTACGGCACGTTCCGGAGCCGGGCGTTGAGACCGATGCAAAGCGAGCCCGTCCGGTCCTTCCCTGCGGTGCCGCGGGCGTACTTTCGGGCGAACTCCGCCTCGCCGTGCTCGAAGGAGAACGAGGTCAACTGCCCCCCGGAGAACTCGAAGACGCCGCCCGAATATCTCGCCCAGGGGTACCAGAGCTCGTCGTAGCTGCTGCGGTTCGACACGATCCTCCCCTCAGCGGTCTTGCCGTCCAGCGCGACCCGCAGCCGCCCGTCAGGAAAGCTGCCCAACATGTCGAACTCGCTGTACGCCGCGTTGTTCGGGTGGGGACGACCGTCGTAGACCCGGGCCGGGACCCCCGCGAGCGCGACCTCCAGGTCCGTCCCGTTGGCGTGGGTGACCCGTACCGTTTTTCTTCCCGTCAGGGCCCGGGCGAGGCGCCTCCCGCTCGCGGCCGATTCCTCCGGGTCCGCGAGGCACGCCTCCAGGAGGGCCTTCGTCCAGCGCTGCTTGCTCTCCCCCCAGTGGCGTACGCGCGAATCGGTCACCCAGCCCGTCGCCACCCGGTCCCCTCGCAACCCCGTCGACCGCGCGAGCTTGTACCACCGGTCGAACCAGCCGTCGCCCCAGTCCTCGTAGACGGTCTTCTCGGGGAGCTTCTGCAGCCGGGCCGAGTCCGCCGGGCCCCAGAACTGCACGTAGACGTCCGCCGCCGCGATCGCCGCCCACTCAGGGTCCGACAGGCGGCCGAGAGCCTTGGCCTGCTTCCGTTCGATCGCCCGCCACCAGGCGTCTTCGTCCTCGTAGGCCAGGAACGCCCGTCCGCCCACCCGGCGGACCTCGTCCACGATTGCCGACGACATCGAGAGCGTGTGGGCCCACGCTTCGACGATCACGTTCTCGTCGGGCTTGACTCGGAGGTAGCTCTTCACGAGGTTGCGGGCCGCGGCGCGCTCGAGCGACGAGGGAGCTGCTGACATCGCGGCCAGACGTAGCGAACGGCCTTACTTGGGAGCTGCGACGTCCCGAACGGACGCTCTACGACGACCGAACGATTGAGGGGCCGCAGGCGGATCGTGTCGAGGCCCCGGCTCGTCTGACGTCCTCTCCCCAGGCGTGGAGCAAGGAAGGCCAGGCGACCGCGCTCCCTAGCCTCGCTCCGTGTCGCCGTACGTCACGGTTCCGAGACCGTCGAGCGTCGTCGCACCCAGGGCATCGGGGCCTGCCCCTACCCTAAGTCTGGGGGCGTCGGCGCGCAGCCCTGGGCGGCCCTAGCCTTGGGCACGTTGGACCGCCGCCTGAACGCTGAGCGCCTCCACGGTCGCCCAGCGGCTCGGCGTTCCCGGCAACTCGAGCACGAGCGAGTAGACGGGCCCCCCGAGGGCGTAGTTGGCGAGGGTGGGGTCGAGGTCGGGATGGGACGCCTCGAGGCACCACCGGCCGTCCGCACCCCGCTTCCGGGAGAGCCACTCGAGGGCCGGACGGAGCCTGCGGTCCCCCCCGTACCCGAGGCGCGTGAGGATCCGGAGCCCGACGAGGATGTCGTAGTAGTAGTGGGTCGGGTAGTGGATCCGGTACCACGGCGGGTAGGGCTTCTCGCCCTCGTGCATGAGGGAGCGTTCGAGATAGAACTCCGCCCCCCGCTCGATCGACCGCGAGACCGAGGCGTCTCGCCGCTCCGGAGGGATCTCGGCGAGCGCCGCGAGGCCTTCCCAGCAGTCGAGCGTACCGGTACGGTACCAGCAGTGCCACCCACCATCCTTCCTTTGCGTACGGACGATCCAGTCGACCGAGCGTCGGACCGCGGGGCGATCCAGGTAGCCGAAGCGGATCAGGGTGCGGACGATGTTGCCGGTGACACAGATCTCGTCACCGCCAGGGCCGAGCGGCCAGCCTTTCCCGCTCCACCGTCTGAGGATGAGCTCGGCCGTGCGCCGGATCCTCGGGTCCGACCGGGTCATCCCGAGGTCCGCCAGCACGATCGCAGACCAGTTGGTGACCGAGTACTTCGGAACGTACAGCGAGCCTCCGGAGGTGCGGGGCGTCACCCAATGGCCGTCCGGCCACTGGGAGTCGAGCAACCAGGCCGCCCAGCCCTTGCGTCCGAGCTGGCGCCGGGCCGCACGGACGCGGGGATCGCTCGCCGAGCGACCTTCCACCTCGAGCCAGTATCGGAGACGGACGCTCGGGTCGGCCTCCGAGGACGTGAGCCATTTGCGGACCGGGGACGAGACCTGCGTACCGTGCCCGATTCGCCCAAACGGTAAACCGTTGCGCCTCGGCGAGAGCGGACCTGAGCGCCTCCCCAGGACCTCCCGGGGCGGCCGACTCGTGGTGTCGGATGCCCGTTCTGCGCTTTTCCCGGGGAGGTCGCGCTCGGGGGTCGACGGGGCTCCCGTCGCGCGGCCGGCTGCGACCGCTGTCGACCGGAGCGTTCGGCGGATTCGGGAGGGACTTCGCCCCCGACGGAGGACGGGCGACAGGGCACCCGAGGGCGGGATTGCCCGCGGGCCGAGGGAGCGACCTGAGGTCGACCGTCGCCGACCTGGTCCGGTCGACCTTGAGCCGGAGGCGTCGGAGAGCGGCCCTCGGTCGGACGGCGCGTCGCTGTCCTCCGTGGCCCCGATCGGTAGCTTCGCAAGGGAAGCCCTGAAGTCGGAACGGGCGCTCGGCGCTCGACGGTACGAAGCGCTCGCCGCGGGCCCGGGGTGTCGGCAGCCCCACGCCGGGGGCTCCTGCAGAGCCGTGCACAAGGTACCGCCGCGCTCCGGGCCCACTGAGGTCGGTTTCCCGGAGGACGCTGCGTCCCGCCCGTACGCTTCGGGAGGGGTCGTCTTCACTGGAGGCCGATGGCGTAACCGACCGGTGGCCGACGGCGGCTGCAGCGTTTGTGAGTGTTTCCCCCCTTGTGGTTTACGTCGCAGCGCGGGAGGACGTCTGACCTTGAGACCTCGAGCCGGCAGACGTCTGCGACTGCTGAGCTACGCCGCGGGTGACCGCCATCGACGCTTCTCCCCGAACGTTCCCGAGGTTCCGTTCGTCGCACCGCCTCAGAGCTCCGGAGTGCGACGGGAGCGAGGCCCGCAGGCCTCCCCGTCGGCACGAGCCTCGTCGACCCGCTCGGCGGGATCGTCCGATCTCGTGCACTTCCCTAGAGCGTCCGGCGGGGCGCCCGAGGCCCCGATCCGATTCCGGCGGCGGGCGTGTATTGACCGGTCCGCCCAGGCCTAGCGGATCCGACCCCGGGCGACGATCACGCGACCGTCGACCTCGACGTCCGCGCCGGCGAGCATCGCGAAGCCGCGCATCTTCGCCTTGTTGGCTCCGTCCGCGAACGCGTTGTTCCCGACGCTGAGCAGCACGGCGCCCTCTTCGGTGTCCTCGGCC
>JASHSA010000030.1 GCA_030037035.1 Thermoplasmata archaeon | reverse complement strand
CGGCGAGCAGGCCGGCCCGGTCGGCCCGGGCCCGACGCGCGCGCTCGACGGTGAGCCGCAGCGCCTCGCCGGCGGACGCCTCGTCCGCCTCCGGCTCGGTGAAGACGTCGAGCACCGTGGCGATGTCCGAGCCGATGCGGTTCTGGAACGCGAGGATCTCCTCCGGGCCGACCTCGACCGAGCCGTAGGCGTGCTGCTGGAACGCGCCGGAGTCGGTCATCACGACCCCGTCGAATCCGAGGAGACGGTGGACCCCGTCGCGCTCGGCGACCTCCCGCAGCGGCGGCGTTCTCCAGGTGATGTAGGCGGACGTGATGACCCCGCGGACGCCCCAGCGTCGCTCCATCTCCGACGGCCGGCAGCTCTGCCGCTCGGGATCCGGGTGGACGACCGGGAGGAGCGCCGGGGTCGCCAGCGCCCCGTGAGGGGTCTCCAGCCTCCCGAGACGGGCGAGCCCGTCGCGCTCGAGCACCTCGAAGCTCGGGAGCTTCGTCGGGGACGTCAGGCCGGTCCCCCTCCCCACGGGCCGGTGCCGGCCGGCGCGGAGTACGACGCACGGACCCGGCCTAGCAGCTCGACGAGCATCGCCTGCGTCAGCTTGCCGGTGTTCGTGTTCTGGGGGCTCGGGTGGTACGACGCCCACAAGAGCGGGCGCCCGACCCCGAGCGGGGCGCACGCGCCGTGCGCGAACGCGGTCGTCGGTGCCTCGACGCCGTACGTCGCGGCGGCGGCACGCTTGACGGCCTCCCACGCGAAGCCGCCGAGCGCGAGGATCGCGCGCGTGCGAGGGAGCAGGCGCAGCTCCCGGTCGAGGTACGGCGCGCACGCCGCGGTCTCCGCGGGCGACGGCCGGTTCCCCGGCGGGGCGCACCGCACGGCCGCGGTGAGGTACAGGTCGTGGTAGCGCAGGCCGTCGCCCCGGGCGGTCGAGGTCGGTCGGTTCGCGAAGCCGACCGCGTGGAACGCCCGGACGAGGAACGCCGCGGAGCGATCGCCGGTGAAGACCCGACCCGTGCGATTCGAGCCGTGCGCCGCGGGGGCGAGCCCGACGGCGACGAGCCTCGCCTGCGGGTCGCCGAACCCCGGGACCCCGCGCGCCCAGTACGTCTCGCCGCGGAACTCTCGCTTGCGCTCGCGCCCGACCCGCTCCCGGTAGGCGACCAGGCGGGGGCATCGGCGGCAGTCGACGATCTCCGAGCGGAGCGCCCCGAGGGAGTCGGTCACCGTCCGGGCAGCGAGCCCGGCGCTTAGCCCCTACCGACGCCCTCCTCGAGGCGTGCTCACCGGAGGTGACGCACCCCTATACCCCGCCGGGGCTCTCTCCCCCTCGTGAGCGGCCATCGTGTCCCCCGCGGCGGCTCGGTCCGTCTCGGCGCGGTCGACGGCGACCTCGAGGTGGAGAAGCGGGCCCGGGTCGAGGCGGACGGTCGTCTCGTGGTCTCGGGCACCGTCCGGTGCGACGGCGACGCGGAGTTCCAGGGACCTCTCGAGTGCCGGGGGTTCAAGGCCCGCGACGGCGAGATCCGGCTCGCCGGGGACGTCGTCGTCCAGGAGGACCTCGAGGGCCGGGACAGTTCGATCGTCGTGGAGGGGAGCCTCACGGCCCGACGCGTCGACGTCGACCGCCGACTAGAGGTCCGCGGCCCGGCGAAGGCGGAGTCGTTCGAGGTCGGGGGCTCGCTCGAGGGGGGCGCCACGCTCGACGCGAGCCGCGTCGCGGTCGGCGGTCGGTTCGTGCTCGTCGGCAAGCTGACGGCGCAGAAGGTCGAGGCCGGCGGGCGCCTCGACGTCGGGGAGGTCGACCTCGACCGGCTCGAGGCGGGCGGCTCCGCCGAGGTGAAGGGCGGCGCGGTGCGGACGTCGATCGAGGTCGGCGGGCGGTTCCGTTCCAGCGCCCCGCTGAAGTTCGGTTCGATCGAGGTCGGAGGGGTCGCCGACCTCGCCGGCGGCTCGCAGGGCCGCTCGGTCGAGGTCGGCGGCCAGTTCTCCGCCGAGGGGGACCTGACGTTCGAGCACCTCGAGGTCGGCGGGATCGGTTCGATCGCCGGCAACGGAAGCGGGGGCACCGTCGAGGTCGGCGGTCGGTTCGACGTCCGGGGCTCCCTGCGCCTCCGGGGGCGGGCGGAGGTCGGCGGGTCGATCGCCGTCGGCGAGAGCCTCGACGGTACGGACGTCGAGGTCGGGGGCCGGCTCGAGGCGCGGCGGGCGGTCTTCTCCGGGAGCGCCGAGATCGGCGGCACCGCCCTGACCCGGGAGGGACTGAAGGCGGCGCGCGTCCGCCTCGAGCGCAAATCGCGGACCTCCGGGCCGCTGGTGGGCGGGGACGTCGAGGTCGGGGCGCGGGCCCGGGTCGAGGACGTCTACGGCGAGAGCGTGCGCCTCGGCGACGGCGCGAGCGCGCGGCGGGTCTTCGGCCGGGACGTTCGCCTCGAGGACGGGGCGTCGGCCGACGAGGTCACGTACACCGGCACGCTCGAGTCGTCGCGCGACGTGACGGTGCGGGCTCCCCCCCGCAAGGTCGAGCGTCTCGACCCGTTCCCGCTGTGAACGGAGCCGTCGGAGGAGCGGTCGACGATGGCCGGCCCCGCGAACGGAGGGCCCAGCCGCCGCCGCGAGGCGACCGACCTCTACGCCACCGTCCTGGAGGTCGTCAAGCGCTACCATGGCGCGGCCCGGATCACCCGCGTCTCCTACGGGGCCGGCATGCCGGTCGACCGGCTGAGGAACCTGCTCGAGCGCCTGGGGGCGCTCGGCCTCGTCCGTTCGGAGGAGTTCGACGGCCGACCGGTCTACGAGATCACCCCCCGCGGCCAGGAGTTCCTCGACACGTACTGGAAGATGCGAGCCTACGTCGAGATCCTCGGACCGGCAGGTCCCCCCGGACGGCGCTGAGCCGATCGACGACCTCCAGGGTCTCCGGCGCCTGGAGCGTGTCCGGGCGGGGCGGGCGAGCGTCCCGGGCGCGTCAGCCGTAGCGGGGAACGGCGGGATCGACCTGGCGCGACCAGGCGTCGATCCCTCCCACGAGGTTGGCCGCGCCGGCGAAGCCGTGGTTCTCGAGGAACCCCGCGACCATCGCGGAGCGTCCGCCGGAGTGGCAGTAGACGACGACCTGGCGGTCTCGGCCGATCTCGCCGAGTCGGGAGGGGACCTCCTGCATCGGGATGTGGATCGACGGCTCGATCCGGGCGAACTCCCGTTCGAACGGCTCCCGCACGTCCAGCAGCAGCACCGGCGCGCCCTCGCCGCGGAGTCGGCGGGCGACCTCCGGCGCGGTGAGCTCCTCGACCATCGGCCGGAGGGAGACGGAGCGCATGTAGCGTTTGCGCGAGGCGGGAGCGGCCCCGTTTTACGATAGTATCGGTCCCCGGGGGAGGCTTTCGGCGCCTTCGGCGAACCCGGGAGCGTCGCGCAGAGGGAGCCCGGAGGAGAAGAGGACCCTGGCGACCGACCCGGTCTGCGGAATGGCCGTGGACGAGGGGCCGGAGGCGCTGCGGCTCCAGCGCGACAATCGGTCCTACTACTTCTGCTCCGGCGACTGCCTGCGGTCGTTCGCCGACCCGGAGGAGGCCCGCCGGCGCGTCGGCCGGCGGCTGCTCCTGGCCTGGCCGCTGTCGATCGCGGTCGTCGTGCTGACGTGGCGTCCGCCGTTCCGCGAGGCCGCGCTCGTCGCCGGGGTCCTCGCGGCGGTCGTGCAGTGCTACGCGGGGAGCGGGTTCTACGAGGGTGCCTACGACGCGGTCCGTCGTCGCGTCGGCAACATGGACCTGCTGATCGCGACCGGGACGACGGCCGCGTTCGGCTACAGCGTCGCGGTCCTCGCCCTCCCGGGACGCCTCCCCGGACCGACGTACTTCGACGCTTCGGCGCTGATCGTGACCGTGATCCTCACCGGCACCTATCTCGAGCAGCGGACCCGGCGCCATGCCGGTTCGGCCCTGCGGGCGCTCGGCGAGATGCTGCCGTCGACCGTGACCGTCCTCGACGAGGTCGGAGAGCACCGCGTCCGTCGCGACCAGGTGAGCGTCGGCGCGGTCGTTCGGGTCTCGGCTCGGGAACGGTTTCCCGTGGACGGGCTGGTGCGCGACGGCGTCAGCTCGGCCGACGAGTCGCTGCTCACCGGCGAGGCGGACCCGGTTCGGAAGGGGCCCGGGGAGCTCGTGATCGCCGGCTCCCGTAACCTCGACGGACCCCTCTCGGTGGAGGTCCGTCGGACGGGGGCCGACACGTTCGTCGCCCACGTCGGCGGGCTCCTGCAGGACGCGGAGCTCTCGCGCGTCCCGCTGCAGCGGCAGGCCGACCGTCTGGCCGCGTGGTTCGCGCCGTTCACGCTGACGCTGGCCGCGGGGGCGGCGCTCCTCTGGTTCGTCGCCCTCCACGGAGACGTCACGGTCGGCGTCCTCGTCTTCGTCACGGTGGCGGTGACGGCGTGCCCGTGCGCGTTCGGGCTCGCGACGCCGGCCGCTCTCCTCGTCGGCACGGGACGCGCCGCCGAGGAGGGGATCCTGTTCCGGGGCGGGGACTCGATCGAGCAGGCCGCGGAGGTCGATACCGTGCTCGCGGACAAGACCGGCACGCTGACCACGCCGGAGCCCTCGGTCGCGAGCGTCGCCGCGGTCGCTCCGAGCACGGAGGCGGAGGTGTTCCGACTCGCCGCGGCGCTCGAGGTCGGGGTCGACCATCCGCTCGCCCGCGCGGTACGTCGCGAGGCCTCCGTGCGGGGGATCTCGCCGCTGCCGCTCGAGCGTCCGCGCCTAGAGCCGGGGCGCGGAGTGAGCGCCTCCGCCGGCGGACATCGGGTCGAGCTCGTCCGGGGGGTGGAGCCCGAGCTCGGGCCCCCGGCGGGGGACCCCCTCGGGGGCTGGCGCCGGGCCGCCGAGGAACGGGGAGAGTCGTGGGCGCTCCTGCTCCGCGACGGCGTGCCGATCGGAGGCGTGTCGTTCCGGGCGACGCTCGCGGTCGGGGCCGCCGAGGCGGTCGCCGAGCTGCGGGGCGAAGGGCTCCGGGTCGCGATGGTCACGGGCGACAACGAGCGGTCCGCACGCGCGGTCGCGCGCCGGCTCGGGATCGACGAGGTCCACGCCGGCGTCTCCCCGGACGGCAAGGTCGACCTCCTCCGCCGGCTCCGATCGGAAGGGCGCCGTGTCGCGTTCGTCGGCGACGGCGTCAACGACGCTCCGGTGCTCGCGGTCGCGAACGTCGGCATCGCCGTCGGGACCGGCGCCGAGGTCGCTCGGGAGGCCGGGCAGGTCCTGCTGGTTCGGAACGACCTCGAGGGCGTCCCCCGCGCCCTCCGTCTCGCGCGCCGTACGGTCGGGAGGGTGCGTCGCAACCTCTACTGGGCGATCGGCTACAACGCGGTCCTGCTCCCGATCGCGGCCGGGGCACTCGTCCCCGCGCTCGGCCTCTCCGTCTATCGCTACCTGCCGGTCCTCGGGGCCGTGGCGATGGGCCTATCGTCCACGACGGTGCTGCTGAACTCGCTGAGCCTGCGTTGGGACGGCGGCCTCCGCACGGGGACCCGGGCGGGGGCTTCCTCCTCTCCCGGCTGAGCCTCGAGGCTGCTCGCCTCGGCCTCCCCGCGGCGGAGGGCGTTCCCGGAACGGCCCGTCCGCCGCCCCCGGAGCCCCGCGCGAGACCAAAGGTGATAAGTGCCCCGGGACCGACCCTGAGGGCGAGGAGTTCACAAGCAGCGATGGCGCCACCGTCGATCGAGACGAGGGGTCTGACGAAGGCGTTCGGGCGGTTCACCGCCCTCGACCGGCTGAGCCTGAACATCACGGGAACGAAGTGCGTCGGCTTCCTCGGCCCCAACGGGGCCGGCAAGACCACGACCCTCAAGCTCCTCACCGACATGATCTTCCCCACCGCGGGCGAATGCTTCGTCAACGGGATCTCCGTCCGGGCCAGCCGCAAGCGCGCGCTCGCGGACGCCGGGGTCCTGATCGAGAGCCCGGAGATCTATCCGTCGCTGACCCCGACCGAAGCGCTCGAGATGGTCGCGGACCTCCGGGGGGTCCCGGCCGCGGAGCGGCCGGGCCGGATCCGCACAGTGCTCGGCGAGGTGAATATGGCCGAGTGGGCCCACGAGAAGGTCGGACGGCTCTCGAAGGGGATGAAGCAGCGCATCAACATCGCCGCCGCGCTCGTCCATGACCCGGCCGTCCTCATCCTGGACGAGCCGTCGACCGGGCTCGACCCCCGCGGGATGGCGGAGGTGCGGGCGATCGTCCGGGAGCTCAAGAAGAGCCAACGCCTCATCTTCATGAGCAGCCACATCCTCAGCGAGGTCGTCGACGTCTGCGACGAGGTCGCGCTGATCGACAAGGGCAAGCTGCTCTTCTACGACACCCTCGAGAACGTGACCGCCCGGTTCGCGGACGGGCACAACTCGGTCGACGCCGTCTTTGCCCGGCCGGTCCCGCCGGAGGTCGCGGCGGGCAAGATCGCGACGATCGCCGGGGTCGCGAAGTGCGACCAGCTCGATCCCCGGCGGCTCCGGATCCGGTTCTCCGGGGGCATCGGCGCCCAGGAGAAGCTCCTCGAGCAGCTGGTCGGACTGCACCTCGGGCTCGTCGGCCTCAACGAATCGGAGAGCGCGCTCGAGGAGGTCTACCTGAGCCAGATCTCCCGGGGGGACTAGCGTGACGGCCGCGAACGCGGGGGACCCGAACCCCCCGGGCCGTCAGGTGCCCGCGTCGCTCGAGCAGCTCGCGAAGCTCACGCGCTACCAGCTCCGGGAGTACGTGCGGTCGCGGCGGTTCCTCGCGCTGGTCGGGATCGTGGTCGCGATCGGCGTAATCCTGACGGCGGTGCTCGCCCACTTCCGGAGCAACCTCGGCGGTCTCGTCTCGAGCAACCTCGCCTTCTACGGCTCGTTCTGGGGCGGCGGGGTGGACCTCGTCATCGTGCTCGCCGCCGTGTTCTTCGGCGGGGACGCGATCGCCGGCGAGTTCCAGAACAAGACCGGCTACTTCCTGATGGGGCTGCCGGTCCGCCGCTCGACCGTCTACGTGGGCAAGTACGTCGCCGCGCTGCTCGCGTCGATCGCCGTGCTCCTGCTCTTCCTCGCGATCCTCCTCGCGAACGGTGCCTACTACCTCGGGGCCCACGCGCTCCCCTGGCAGCTCGGCCTCTCCCTCGTGATCGCGCTCGTCTATCTCGGCGCCGTCCTCGGGGCGACGTTCCTGTTCAGTTCGCTGTTCAAGACGAGCGCCTACGGCTTCGTCCTGACGGCGATCCTGTTCCTCTTCGGCTTCACCCTCATCGGCGAGCTGATCACGGCGCTCGTGAAGATCGAGCCGTGGATGGTCATCTCCTACGCCGAGTCGACGATCGGCAGCGTCTTTTCGACCAGCATCAACTGGGGGTTGCACCCGACCGTCACGACGACGAGCATGACGGTCGGTCGACGTACGGTCACCTCCACGACGTACGCCTCCGGCGTCGCGGAGGGGATCGTGATCATGCTCGGCTACCTCGTCCTCACGGCCGCCGCCGGCCTCTGGCTGTTCGAGCACGAGGAGTTCACGTAAGCCGGTGCGTCGGGGCCGGGTCCGTCGACGGCGCTCGGTCGTCCCGTCCCCCGCGGCCCCTCAGGCCGCGTCGGCCGCCGCCGGGATGCGGGGCTGGAGCCACGCGTAGCCGACGACGAGCGCCGGGACCGCGGGCAGCATCAGGATCGCCCAGGTGACGGGCGGGCTCAGGCCGAGCGCGAGGACGAAGCCGCCGAGGGTCGTCGCGAGGACCTGGCCCGCGCCCACGATCCCCGAGAACGCTCCGTTGTAGGCCCCGACCTCGCCGGCCGGCGCGAGGTTCGAGGGGAGGGTCGACCAGGGGATCGAGAGGACGTTCTCGCCCATCGTCAGGACGAAGACCGCCGCGAGGAACCCGACGAGGAGGAGGGACGGCACCAGTGCGATCGCCCCGAAGAACAGGAAGCCGACGACGTACAGCAGGAAGCCGAGCAGCATCAGGGACGAGTGCCGATGGCCCAGCGCGGCGCGGGTCGTCGGCGCCTGGGCGACCACGACCAGGACCCCGTTGAGCGCGAGCCCGACCCCCACGTAGGCGTACGGCAGGTGGAGGACCGTGTTCGCATACAGGAGGAAGGTCGTTCCCCACTGGTTCACGGAGAGCTCGGCGACGGCGAATACCGTGCAGAAGGCGAGGAAGAGGTGGTCAGCGGAGAGGATCCTCCACGTGCCGGCGGGGCGCGGGGCCCCGGCCGGCCGGGCGACCGGTCGGGCGACGCCCGCCGCGCGGTCGCGGTCGTAAGGGGTCGGTTCGAGGACCCCGAACAGGAGCGCCGTGCTCGCGACCAGGACCGTTCCGGCGGCAAAGCCGACGCTCGCAAAGCCGACGACCCCGATCAGGACCCCTCCCGAGAGGACCCCCGTCGTGAACCCGACGTTCCAGCCGATCCGGAACCAGGTGAACCCGAGGGTCCGGTCGGAGCCGCTCGCGAGGTCGGCGACGTACGCCGAGAACGCCGGTCCGCCGAGCGCTCCCGCGAGCGAGACCGCCGCCCCTCCGAGGAGGACCCCGGTAAGCAGACGGGCGTGCATCGACGCGGCGGTCGTGAGGACCCCGGCCGCCTCGAGGACGAGCGACTCGAGGAGGAGGTTCCGGCGCCCGATGCGGTCGGCGATCGCCCCGCCGAACGGGTAGACGACGAGCGGAGCGACCCCGAGCAGGGCGACGAGCACGCCGATCTCGACGTACGCGAGCCCGAGGACGTTCCTGAGGAACAGCGCGACGAACGGGAGGATCAGGCTCAGGCCCGCGGCCCGGACGACGGCGCCGAAGGCGAGCCAGCGGACGTTCCGGTCCATCGTTGTCGGTCCCTCAGGTCCATGCGCGGGAATCCCGAACTCGCCTGCGCACCGGCGGCACTCACCGGCGGTGAGCGCCGTTCGGGGCGCCGACGCCCGCGCGCAAGCATCTATTACGCTTCGCCGGTCAGCCTAGACGCCGACGATGGGCGACCAGGACCTCGCCGCGGACCTCTCCGAGCAGGGCTACCAGATCGTCGGCAAGCACAGCGCCGTCAAGCTCTGCTACTGGAGCCGGGAGTCCCTCGAGCGCGGCCGCGACTGCTACAAGGGCCGCTTCTACGGGATCGAGAGCCACCGGTGCCTGCAGATGTCGCCGGCGATCGACTCGTGCAACCTGACGTGCCGCTTCTGCTGGCGGAACCAGGGCTGGGAGAACGACGAGACGATGGCGTCGTTCGACGACCCGGAGGGCCTGCTCGACCGCTCGATCGACGCGCAGCGCCGGATCCTCTCCGGGTTCAAGGGGGACCCGGCCGTGCCGCTCGAGAAGTGGGAGGAGGCGCAGAGCCCCCGCCACATCGCGATCTCGCTCACCGGGGAGCCGACCCTCTATCCCCGCCTGAACCGCTTCCTCGAGCTCTGCCACGCGCGCGGGATCACGACGTTCCTCGTCACGAACGGCACCAACCCGGACGCGCTGCGCGCGCTCGAGCCACTCCCGACGCAGCTGTACGTCTCGGTCACCGCCCCGAACGAAGAGATCTTCCGGCGCCTGACGATGCCGGCCCAGGACGACGCGTGGGAGCGCTTGCTCGAGTCGCTCGAGATCGTCCGGGGGCTGAGGACCCGCCGGGTCGTCCGGCACACCCTCGTGCGCGGCTGGAACCTCGGCTGGGCGGACGCCTACGCCGAGCTCGACCTGCGGGCCCGGCCGGAGTTCATCGAGCCGAAGGGCTACGTCTTCATGGGCCGCTCGCGGCAGCGCCTCGGCCGCGACCACGTACCCGAGCACGGCGAGATCGCGGCGTTCGCCGGCCGCCTCGCGGCGAGGACCGGCTACGAGGTCCTCGACGAATCGCCGGAGTCGAAGGTCGTCCTCCTCGGCCACCGCTCGGTCGAGCGGTTCCTCCCGGGACGAGCCCCGGCCGTGGCGACCCCGACCGGTTAGATCAGACGCCAGTTGAGGATCTCGACCAGCACCGCCGCGCCGATCCCCATCCCCATCACGAGGTAGGGGTTGATGTGCAGCGCGCGGCTCTCCTCCATGTCGTAGTACTGGATGAGACCGGCGGCGCTGGAGAAGCCGGAGCGCTTGCTGTCGGGCACCGAACGACCCAGGGGGCGGCGGTAGTTAAGCCTTAGAGCCGAGCCCCCGGACCGCCGGATCCGAGGAGGAGGTCCTCGAGGGCGTCGGTGAGCCGGTCCCCGAGCGACGCCGAGAACGCCCGCGCTCCGCCGGCGAACAATCGCTCCAGCAGCGGCCGCGGCGGGCCTAGGCGCACCGCCCGGCGCGCGGGGACGCCGACGGTCCTGGCGAGGTCCTCGAGCGCCGCCTCCCGGTCCCCGAGGGCGTCGACCAGGCCCAGGGCCTGGGCTCGGGCGCCGGACCAGACTTCGCCCGTAGCAAGCGGCCGGATCTCGTCGACCGACTTTCGGCGCGCCTCGGCGACCGCCCGGACGAAGAGGTCGTAGTCCTCTTGGGCGACGGCGAGCGTCTTTGCCCGTTCGACCTCGTTGAGAGGACGATAGCCCTGGTAGGCGTCCTTGTGCTCGCCGACGTGGAGCAGCTCGACCGAGATCCCCAGGCGGCGAAGCAGGTCCCGGACCGCCACGTGGGGATAGACGACGCCGATCGACCCGACCTGCGACTCCGGATAGGCGTAGACCTTGCGGGCGCCGAGCGCCGCGAGGTAGGCGCCGGAGGCGCCCAGCCCGCCGATCGACGCGAAGACCGGGACGGTCGCGTTGAGTCGGCGGACCGCGAGGTAGAGGTCGTTCGACGCGACGACCTCGCCTCCGCCGCTGGAGATGTCGAACAGGACGCCCTTGACCCTACGCCGGCCTCGCAGCCCCTTGAGCAGGCGAACGTACGGCTCGACGGAGCGCTCGCGGATCACCCCGCGGAACGGCACGTGGACCAGCAACTCGCGCACGGTCGCCCGGGCGCAG
>JASHSA010000186.1 GCA_030037035.1 Thermoplasmata archaeon | reverse complement strand
GTCTACACGGCCTACTCCGCCTACCTCGCCGGGGAGACCGAGCTCGCCGGCGCGGCGATCGGCTCGGCGGAGACCGGCTCGCCGAACCTCACCGCGGCGGTGAACGGGAGCGCGGAGCTCCTCTGGGGCCCGCCGGCGCTCTTTGTCGCGAACTGGGAGGCGCTGGTGCAGGGGTCGGGCCCGCCCGCCTCCGCGTCGAACGCTCCGGCGTACAACGAGACCGTCGGCGACCTGGCGGGGTCGCCGGAGGCGCTCGACGTCCTCGCCGCCTTCTACAACGGGACCGGCGGCTCGGCGACCGGGTTCAACGGCTCCGTGGCCGACTGCGCCTCCGACTACCCGTCGCTCGCCGCGGTCGTCGCCTGCGCGGACACGAGCGCACGCGCGAACGTCGGAGCGATCCTTGCCTCGCTCCCGGACCTGAACGCGACGATCGCCCCCGCAGTTCTGGCCGGGATGGGCATCGAGAACTCTACGAACGCGACCACTGTCCTCGACGTCGCGGCGGGGTTCGTCGCCGCCTCCTCCGGCCTCCCGACGACCTGGGTCGAGGACGTCTGGACCTGGGAGGCGACCGACCACCGGCCGTGGGGGTCGGTCCCCGCCGCGGACGCCGCGGCGTTCGCCAACGCGAGCGTCGCCGGCACGACCCTCGCCGCCGAGCCGCTGCCGGTGCCGCTGTCGATCTCCTCCTCGTACGTCAACTCGGCCGGCACCGCGAGCCTGATCACGGTGGTCTTCCGCGTCGCCGACGACGCGACGAACGCCTCCGGAGGGGATCCGGTCGACCACGACCTTGGGGTCCTGGACGGGATCGCGAACGGGCTCGTCGCGCAGGACGACCCCGGCGGGCGCTTCGACTACGTCCAGACCGGGCCCGCGCCGCTCGACGCGCTCAGCTCGAGCGCGGTGAACTCCTCGCTCGCGCTCGTCCTGCCGTTGACGGTCGGCCTCCTGCTCGGCATCACGATGATCTACTTCCGGTCGCCGCTCGCGCCCCTGGTCGCCTTCGCCGGCCTCGGCGGGGCGCTCCTCCTCGGGCTCGGCGGCACCGTGCTCGTCGGCACGTTCGTCACCCACGTCGACAGCACGGCGATCGTCCTCGAGGAGGTCTTCGTCCTCGGCGTCGGCACCGACTACTCGATCTTCCTCCTCGCGCGCTACCGGGAGGAGCTCGTCCGGGGCCGGAGCTCGGAGGAGGCGGTCGTCGCCGCCGTGACGTGGGCCGGCCAGTCGATCGCGACCAGCGGCTCGACCGCGATCATCGTCACCGGCGCGCTCGCGCTGAGCGGCGTCGCCCTCCTCGCGCAGTGGGGGATCGTCCTGTCGATCGCGATCCTGATCACGATGCTGATCGCGCTGACGCTCCTGCCGGCGCTGCTCCGGCTCCTCGGGCCCAAGATCTTCTGGCCGACGACCGGGGCGCGGTTCGGGCGGGCCGCGAAGGCGGCGAACGCCCGGGCCGCCGAGGGACGGACGTACTTCTATCGCGCCGCGCGCGCCACCGCGCGACGGCCGGCGGTCGTCGTCGCCGCGATCGTCCTCGTCTCGATCCCGCTGGTCGCCGTCGCGCTGCAGGTGCCGGTCTCCTACGACTTCTACGACCAGCTCCCGACCGGGCACGGCGCGACCGACGGGCTCGCCGAACTGAACGCGCAGTTCGGTCCCGGCTTCGCGGTCCCGTCGTATGCGCTCGTCACGTTCTCCGCGCCGCTCGTCGCCCACAACGCGAGCGACGCGACGGAGTTCACCGACCTCGCCGACCTCGGGGCGATCGCGACCGCGACCCCGGGGATCGCCGTCGTCCGATCGCCCGTGGGGCCGTACGGGGCGAGCCTCGCCGCCTGGCTAGGGTACGCGGCGGCGCCGGGGGCCGTCCGCGCCAACCTCGAGGCGACGCTCGGCGGCTACCTCGGCGCGGACGGGCGCACCGTCCTGTTCCAGCTCCAGCCGAGCGCCCCGGGGCTCGCGTTCGGGGCGGTGACGGCGGTCGACGACGTGGAGAGCGCGTTCGAGGACTTCGCGGCGAGCCACCCGGAGGTCACCTCCGTGGCGTTCGGCGGGGGCGCGCCGACGATCCGCGACCTCGCGAACGAGACCGACCTCGCGACCGACGTCATGCTGATCGCGGTGACCGTGGGGCTGGTGCTCGTCCTGCTGGTCGTCCTCCGCTCCTGGATCATCGCGCTGATGGCCGTCGCGACGATCGGGCTGTCGATCAGCTGGGCGTGGGCGATCAGCGACCTCGTCCTCCAGCAGCTCTTCGGCGTGCCGCTGTTCTTCTACGTCCGGACCGTGCTGATCATGCTCGTCCTCGGCCTCGGCATCGACTACAACATCTTCCTGCTGACGCGCGTGCGCGAGGAGCGGCTGCGGGCCGGGACCGCCCGGGCGGCGACCGGCGAGGCGGTCGGGAGGACCGGCGGGATCATCACCGCCGCGGCGGTGATCCTGGCGAGCGCCTTCGGCGCGCTGCTCGTCGGGGAGTTCGTGCTGATCCGCGCGATCGGCTTCGCGGTCGCCGTCGCCGTCGCGCTGGACGCGATGGTGGTACGGACCTACCTCGTCCCCGCCTCGCTCCAGCTGCTCGGCGAGCGGGTCTGGACGCTCTCCGGCCGCTCGCCCCGGCTCCCCCCGGCGCCGCCCGACCCGGCCGAGACTAGGTAGCGAGCAGCACGGCCCGCGCCCGCTCGACGTGCGGCGCGGGCGAGGAGGTGTCGACGATCTCGAGGACCTTGCCGCTCCGGTCGATCAGGAAGCTGACGCGCCGCGCGGAGCCACGGGGGCCGAGCACGCCGTAGCGGCCGGCGACCTCCTTCTTCGCGTCGGCGATCAGCGGGAACTGGAGGCCATACTTGCCCGCGAACGCCTTCTGGGCGGGACAGTCGTCGACGCTCACGCCGACGACCCGGACCCCCTTCGAAGCGAACTCGCCGAGGTGCTCCTGGAACCCCTTCGACTCGATCGTGCAGCCGGGAGTGTCGGCCTTCGGGTAGAAGTACAGCACGACCGGCGACCCCCGCAGGGACGAGAGGCGGAACGGCGCTCCGTCCTGGTTCGGCGCTTCGAAATCCGGCGCGAGCTCCCCGACCGCGACCATCGCGGGCGCACGACCTCGCCGCTATTTATCCCCGGACCGGCAGGGCGCCGTCAGCCGCCGGCGACCGTCACGAGCGTCTCGGTCGCCTTGATCCCCGGGATGCGGCGGATCTTGTGGACGACGACGTCCAACGCCTGGTTGATGTGCGGCGCCTGGACCTTGGCGATCAGGTCGAACGGCCCCGTGACCGCCTGCACCTCGGTGACCCCGGGGACCGCCTGCAGCCGCCGGAGGACCTCCTCGAGCTTGCCGACGTCCGTCTCGCAGAGGAGGTAGATCGTCTCCATCGGGCGGCCGGACGACAGGACCCCCGCTTTTCAGGTTGACGACCCGGCCCCCTCGAGGCGCCCGCGGGGGCGGTGCCGCCGTCGTCCGGGTCGGCCGAAGAAGGTTCCGCTCGAGCGCTGCGCGGGCAACGGTTAAGCGGGCCCGGCCGCCGGCCGGGACGGATGGAGCTCCGCCTGGCCGACTCGCTCACCGGACGGACCCGGACGGTGCGACCGTCCCGGGGCCGCAGCGTCGGGCTCTACGTCTGCGGGCCGACCGTCTATGACGCGGCGCACGTCGGGCACGGTCGCACCTACCTGTTCTTCGACGTCGCGCGCCGGTTCCTCGAGGCGGAAGGGCGGCCGGTCCGGCACGTGATGAACGTCACCGACCTCGAGGACAAGATCGACGTGCGCGCGGCGTCGCTCGGGATCTCCTCGCGTCAGCTCGCCCGCGCGGAGGAGCGGGGATTCTTCCGCGACCTCGCCGCGTTCGGCAACCTCCCCCCGCGGTTCGTGCCCCGCGCCAGCGAGTACGTGCCGCAGATCCTGCGGGTCGCGAAGGCGCTCGAGCGGACCGGGCGCGTCCGTCGGGTCGGCGACGAGTGGCGCTACGACCCCCCCGCGCGGCGGGAGGGCGAGAACTTCGCGACGAGCGCCGACCTCGCCCGCCACGCCGTCGAGGAGCCCGGTCACCCGTTCGGCGGAGGCGCGGACGGGGAGCGGTCGTTCGTCGTCTGGAAGCTTCTCTCCCCTCCGCTGCGCTCCTGGCCGAGCCCGTGGGGCCGCGGGGCGCCGGGCTGGCACCTCCAGTGCTTCGCGATGGCCTCCGACCTCCTCCGCGTGCCGGTCGACCTCCACGGAGGGGGTCGGGACCTCGTCTACCCGCACCACTTCGCCGAGAACGAGATCTCCCTCGCGTTGCTCGGGGTGCCGTTCACCCCGGTCTTCCTGCACGCCGGCCTCGTGCTCCAGGACGGGGCGAAGATGTCGAAGTCGACGGGGAACCTCATGCCGCTGCGGACGGCGCTCGCCGACGCCGGAGCGCCCGCGCTGCGCTGGTACCTCCTCGGCCGACCGTACTCCGAGCGGTTCTCCTGGGAGCCGGCCGGGCTGGCGCGCGCGGTCGAAGAGCTGCGGCTGGTCCGCACGGCGCTC
>JASHSA010000185.1 GCA_030037035.1 Thermoplasmata archaeon | reverse complement strand
CGGCCCGGCCCTGCGGGTCGAGGCCGAGCGTCGGCTCGTCCAGGAACAGCACCCCCGGCGCGTGGACGATCCCGGCGGCAAGCTCGAGGCGCCGGCGCATCCCCCCGGAGTAGGTCTTGGCGAGGCGGTCGGCGGCGTCCCCGATCTGCATCCGCTCGAGCAGGCCGTCGACCCTGGAGCGCACGTCGCCGAGGGGGACGCCGTAGAGCGCGGCGGCAAGCTCGAGGTTCTCGCGCCCGGTAAGGTCGCCGTCGGCGGTCGACTCCTGGAAGACGACCCCGATGCGCCGCTTGACGGTCGACGGCTCGCGGCGGACGTCCAGCCCGTCGACGCTCGCCTCCCCGGCCGTGACCGTGAGCCCGGCGGTGAGCATGGAGACGGTCGTCGTCTTCCCGGCGCCGTTCGGCCCCAGGAACCCGTAGACCTCCCCCGGCCGGACCGCGAAGGAGACCTGCTTGACCGCGTGCACTTCGCCGCCGTACGTCTTCGAGAGCGAGGAGGCGACGATCGCCCCCTTGCCGCTACCGTCCAGGACCATCGAGCTCACTCCGCGATGCGCACGAGCCGGTCCGCGATCTCCTTCATCGCGCCGACCGACCGCGCGAACTCGTCCGCACGGCTGGTCTTGAGGTCTTCTAGGAAGGCGACGATCCCGCGGAGCTCGACGACCGCCTCTTCGACATTGCGGGGACCGAAGTGCCCGGGCCCCCAACCCCGCTCCGCGCCGGCCGTCGCGGTCAGCGTGTAGCGCCCGTCCTGGCCCCGGCGAACGGCGCCGTCCCGCGTCATCTCCTCAAGGAGCGGATAGACCGAGCCGGGGGACGGTCGCCAGAAGCCGCGGCTGAGCCGTTCGATCTCGTCGATCAGTTCGGCCCCGGTCTTCGGACCCTGGCTCAACAGGTGGCAGACCAGAGGCCGAAGCCCGCGCCGGTGGCGGGACATCCATGGGGCTCCGAGGAGAGACATCGTTTTTCCGATATCGGAATAACGATGCAAGTAGATGAGCCTTGCTCACCACCGGCGAGCTCTCGCGCGGAGGGGCGCTGCGCCCCCGGGAGCCGACGACCAGGGAACGGAGATTTACGAGCGGGCGCCCCTCACGAGCTCGACCATGTCGCCGTCAAACTCGCCGGAACGCTGGGAAGTGGAGCTGCTGGCCGTCCGGGAACAGCTGGCGCAGATGAGCGCCGAGCAGCAGAAGATGGCCGCCGCCATCCAGGAGCTCGTCTCGACGTTCCGCGCCCTGGCGACGCACCTCGGCATCGCCGCCGAGCCGTACGTTCGCAAGGACGACTCCTCACGCCGGCGCGACCTCCCCGGCTTCGCCTAGAGCGAAGCCGCGGCCGGGCGGGCGCGGGCGCTCGCCGCCGACGGGACCGCTTTGCGACCGTACCTCCAGGAGCCTTCGATCGCGTACAGGCGACGGAGCCGGCTGTCGACCCGCGAGCCGACCGGGACCTCCTCCTTGGTCGCGTCCGCGACCATGAGGGTGAGACGGACCCCCGGAGCGATCTCGGCGAGCACGACCCCGTACGGTCCCGACGCTTCGACCTGTGCATCGAACTCCGTAGGCTGTCCCCCCTGGCCGATCCACGTCGACGCGAGGACGGTCGCGTTGTCGAGAGGGAGTGGCGCGTCCTCGAGCCGGTCGCTGCGGCCGCAGCTTCCGCAGCGACCTCGCGCCGGGAACGTCTGGGCGTCGCAGACCCGGCACCGGTCGGCGATGAACCTCCAGCGGCTCCGGACGCTCTCTGCGTAGCGGGGTCCGGGGACGAAGGCGCCTTGGGCGACGGTGTACGCCGGCTCTCGTGGGCCGGGGCGACCGGTCGGGCCCGCACGGCCCCGGGCGGGATCGGCCCCCCAGTCCCCCGCGTGAAGGGAGGGTGGCGTGGAGCCTCGGGCCAGCGCCGCAAAGACCTCGGAGAGCGGGTCCGGCGCTCCGGGGGTTCCCGAAGACTCGGTCGGGATCGGCGCCGCCTCGGGGGCGTCGTCGATCAGGAGCGCGGCGGAGCCCTCGCCCGGAGGGGCGAGCTCGGAATCCGACGACCCGTCGCCGAGCCGCGTCGCCACGACGAGCCACTCCGGGCCTGCGGCGCGCGCCGCGAGGGCGAGGGCGCGGTAGAGCGCTCCCCGGCCGTCCTCGGGCTCGCCGAGCTCGACCGGCCCTCCGACGAACCCGGCGAGCAGCTCCGCCCGGAGCCGGCCGGCGTCGCCGACGGGGCGGACCCGCATCGGAGCGCCGGAGCCTGGACGCGGGGTCCCGGCACGCTCCAGCGCGGTCGCGACGAGCGTGAACTCGTCCTCGTCCGCCGCGCAGAGACGTCGACCTCCCTGCGAGGACGCCGGCAGGTAGGCGCCGGCGCGCACGATCCCCCGCATCACGTCACCCCGTCGAGAAGATCGTCACGGCGGCGGTCGCGCCCGCGCCGCCGACGTTGTGCGCGAGGGCCGTTCGCGCACCGGGAACCTGACGGGCGCCCGCGGCACCCCGCAGTTGGAGGAACAGCTCGTACGCCTGCGATACCCCGGTCGCCCCGATCGGGTGGCCTTTCGCCTTGAGCCCGCCGTCCGGGTTCACCGGAAGCCGGCCCGTGCGCCGGGTCGCTCCCGCCAGCGTCAGCGCGGCGGCCTCACCGCGACCGCAGAAACCGAGGTCCTCGAGCGCGAGCAGTTCGGCGATCGTGAAGCAGTCGTGCGCCTCGACGACCGAGATCCCTTCGCGCCGCACGCCCGCCGCGCGGAACGCCGCGTCGGCGGCGCGTCGGCTCGCCGAGAAGCCGAGGAGGTCGTCGCGCTCCTGGACCGCGAGGCGGTCCGACGCGGCCCCGACCCCGTCAACGTAGACCGGGGAGTCGGTCAGCCTCCGCGCGAGCTCCGGGCTCGCCAGGACGACCGCGGCCGCGCCGTCGCTGACCGGACAGCAGTCGTAGAGGCCGAGGGGGTCGGCGACCTTCGGGCTGGAGAGCGCCTGTTCGCGGCGGATCGGCTTCTGGAAGTGGGCGTTCGGGTTCAGCGCGCCGTTCTCGTGGTTCTTGACGGCGACCTCCGCGAGCGCCTCGGGCGAGACGCGGTAGCGGTCGAGGTACGCCGACGCGAGCAGCCCGTAGACGCCGGCGAACGTGAGGCCGGCCTGCCGCTCCCACTCGGTGTCGCCCGAGACGCCCAGCCAGTAGCGACGCCGCGCCGAGCTCACGTCGGTCATCTTCTCCAGACCCGCGACGACGACGAGCTCGCTGTGCCCGGAGGCCACCGCCTGGACCGCCTCCTGGAGGGCGAACCCCCCGGAGGCGCAGGCGTTCTCCACGCGGACCGTCGGGAGCCCGGGCACGCCCAGTTCCTCGGCGAGGACGGCGGAGGCGTTCCCGATCTGCCAGCCCCCGAAGCCGAGCGTCGCGAGGTACCCGCGGGCGATCGCCGAGCGGTCCAGGCCCCGGTCGACGCTCGCGACGGCGCCGTCCAACGCCGTGCGGAGGAGCGCGCGCGGACCTTCGGCGAGGACGCCGAAGCGACTGTGACCCGCTCCTACGATCGCCGCCCGGTGCCCCACGCCTCCCGCCCCGCCAATCGTCATAACGCCCGAGTCGCTCGACTCAGATAACCTCCGGGGAGCCGCGGTGGACGAACAGGCCCCAGTTGTCGTCGGCGTGTCGGGTGCGAGCGGCGCCCCCATCGCGCTCAAGGTCCTGCACGCGCTGCGCGACGCGGGCCTTCCGACCGCGCTCGTCGCCTCGAAGGCCGGTCTCGAGGTCGTTCGGCAGGAATGCGGCCTCGCGCCGGTCGCGCTCGGCGCGCTCGCCAGCCAGAGCTACTCCGACGACGACGTCGGCGCCCCGATCGCGAGCGGCTCCCGCCGCACGCGCGGGATGGTCGTCGTTCCCTGCTCGTCGTCGACCGCCGCGAAGATCGCCCTCGGGCTCGCCGACGGCCTGCTGACCCGGGCCGCCTACGTCCATCTCAAGGAGCGACGGCCGCTCGTCCTCGTCCCGAGGGAGACCCCGCTCCCGACGGTCCTCCTGCGACACCTGACGAGCCTGAGCGAGCTCGGCGTCGTCGTCCTGGTCGCGACCCCGGCGTACTACCTCGCGCCGAGGTCGATCGACGACGTCACGAGCTACCTCGCCGGCAAGGTCCTCGACCA
>JASHSA010000184.1 GCA_030037035.1 Thermoplasmata archaeon | reverse complement strand
AGCCGCTCGGCGTCGAGGCCGTCGTACTCGGCGTTCTCCTCGGCGTTCTTGAGGACGGCGAGGACGTTCTTCGCGACCTTCTTCGGGTAGCGGCTCGGACCGGTCGCGCGGTGGTGCGCCGTCTCCTGGTTGTACCGCCGGAACGGGACCGGGCGCTTGAGCGCGACGACCTCCTCGAGGATCGTCCGCGCGCGCTCGACCGGGAGCCCGCGGATGACGTTCAGGAGCTCGTACGTCTTCTTCGGGGAGATCGGCAGCTCGATGCCGCGGGCACGCGCGACGTTCACGCCGCTCTCGGGTTCGTAGGTGTAGCCCCGCATCGACCCCGACCCCTCACTTCAGCGGCATGAACTTCGACGAGCGCGTCGCGCCGACGCCCGGCCCGGAGTGCTTCTCGAAGCGGCGAGTCAGCGCGAACTCGCCGTAGTAGTGCCCGATCATCTCCGGCCGGACCTCGACCTCCTTGAACTCCTTGCCGGTGTGGATCGCGACCTTGCGGCCGACGTGCGCGGGGAGGATCAGCGCGTCGCGACAGTGCGTCCGCACGGTCTTGTCGGCCGGGGTCCCCTGCATCCGCGCGAAGAACCGGCTCGTCTCGTCGTTGAACCCGCGGCGGATCGACCTCCGCGCGCGCGCGCCGAGGATCGCCGCGAGCTGCTCGAGGCTCATCGCGCGGAGCTCCTCGAGGCTCTTGCCGCGGTAGCTGAACTCGCGCTTGCGCCGGGCCTCGACCCGCTTCGCGCGCTTCGCCTTCGCCACCGTCTACCTCCGACCGGCGCGCTTCTTGCGCTGCGAGCGCGAGAAGCGGCCGACCTTCGCCCCCGGCCACGTCCCGCTCTTGACGGTGCTGGGCCGGCCGACGTGCTGGTGGGCCCCGCCGCCGAACGGGTGGTTGACCGGGTTCATCGCGACGCCGCGCACCTTGAACGCCGCGCGGGCGAGCGAGCGGACGGAAAGGACCTTCTTGCCGGCCTTGATGATCGGGCGCTCGTGGCGGCCGCCCCCGCCGATCGCGCCGACCTCGGCGCGACAGGTCGCCAGGAACTGCTTGAACGCGCCGCTCGGCAGTTGGACGGTCACCTCCGTCCCCGTGTGCGCGACGACCAGCGCGCTCGAGCCGGCGGCGCGGACGAGCCGCCCGCCGTCGAACGGCTTGACCTCGAGGTTGGAGACGAGCGTCCCGTCCGGGATCCTCGCGAGCGGGAGGATCGCGCCGCGGTCGACCTTCCCCTCGCCGAGCGCGACCGTGTCGCCGGTCGCGAGGCCGGCCGGCGCGAGGATCGTGAGGCGTCCGCCGTCCGGCGTCGCGAGCTCGGCGACCGGGGCGGTGCGGCCGGGCGCCGGGGAGATCGAGAGGACGCGGGCGTCGCCGACGAGCTGCGGGCCGGGGAGGTAGACCGCGCCGTGATGGCGGTGGCTCGGGGAGGTCCACGCGCCGGTGCCGGCGCCCCGTCGTCGCGAGCCGATGCGCTTTCCCATCAGAACACCCCGGCCCTCGAGCCGATATCCTCGGCCGAGAACCCCTTCGCGAAGCGGACGGTCGCGATCTTGCCGGAGATGACGGTCTTCGTCGTCACCTTGGCGACCTTGCACTGGTAGGTCTCCTCGACGGCGCGCCGGATCTCGGCACGGTTGGCCCGCCGGTCGACCACGAACTCGAGCTTGTTCTGCCGTTCCATCTCGTCCATCGACTTCTCCGTGACGTAGGCGTGCAGGATGATGCGGTGCTGCAGCTGCGTCACGGCGCCGCCTCCCCGAGGCGCGCGCGGAGCGACTCGACGGCGGCGTGGGAGAAGATCGTCAGGCGCCCGGCGACCCCACCCGGGGCGAGGTCCTCGGTCGCGAGCCGCCCGACCGGCACGACGTCGACCCCGGCGAGATTCCGGAATCCGACGGCCTTGCCCGCGGCGCCGGTGACGACCAGCACGCTGCGGGGGGTCCGGCGCACGCGACCGCGGCGCCGCGCGCGGCCGGAGGCCCTCAGGTGCGTGCCGCCCTGCGCGCGCAGGACGTCCTCCCAGAGCTTCAGCTGGCGGAGCAGTTCCCGGGCGACCTTCGCCGAGCGCACCTCCTCCAGTGGGTCGTCGAGGACGAGGGGAAGGCTCGTGCCGTGCGGCAGCAGGTGACCGCGGGCCTCGGCGAGCTTCGTCTCGCGCGTGGCGGCGAGCGCGGAGGCGAACGCGAGCTGGCGCTCGGTCCGGTTGATCTTCTTCGCCCAGAGACGGTCGACGCGGGGGGGATGGGCCGGCCGGCCCCCGACGGTGTTCGGCGACTGCGCCCCGCGCATCGATCCCATCAGGCGCGGGGTCCTCGCGACGCCGCGGCCTTTGCCGCTCCACTCGACCGAGTGGCGCAGGCCGGCCGTCGGGCTCGTGCCGTACGGCTGCCGGCGGTGCGACTGGGCGGCGACGACGGCGCGTCGGATCAGATCCGGGCGGACCGTCTGCGAGAACGCGAGGGGGAGCGCGACGCTCGAACGCGGCTTGCCGTCCAGGCCGAGCAGGTGCGCCCGGTGATGCGGCGTGGCCGGTTCCGTCGGCGGCGCTTCCGCCGGTGCGCGCGCCGGCGTCATCCTCCCTGCTTCGACCGCGTGCTGAGGTAGCGGAGGTCGACCTTCTCGACGGTCGCCACGCGGCTGCGGATCGGGCTACGGAAGCGGAGCAGCCGCTTCGCCGGTCCGGGGATCGAGCCGTGCAGGACGACGCACGCGCTGCGGACCTCGCCGTAGTGCGGGAACCCGCCGGTCGGCGTGATCGGGTCGGCCTTCGGGTCGCGGACGACCTTGAGGACGCGGAGGTTGAACTGCGTCCGCCGGTGGTAGCCCTGCTGGCCGGCCTGGGGGATGCGGTAGGTGACGAAGCTCGGGTTGTGCGGGCCGAGCGTCCCGATCATGCGCCGGTGCTTCGAGTTCTTGCGGGGTTGGAGCTTGACCCCCCAGCGCTGGATGTGGCCCTGGAAGCCGAAGCCTTTCGTGACGCCGATGACGTCGACGAACTCCCCTTCGCGCGTCATCTTGTCGACGGAGAGCTCCTCGCCGAGCTGCGCGAGCGCGAACGCCCGACGGTCGGCGAACGCCTCCCCCGAGACGCGCAGCTCGAAGAGGGTCGACGTCTTCGACGGGACGCCGCTCACCAGCTCCGGGCGCGTGCGGGCGACCAGGCGGACCTCGTCCGCGTCGGTCGCGGCGAACTTCGCGAGCGCGTCGGCCGACGACCCCGGGTGCGAAGGGATGCGGCGGGCGAGCTCGTCCCCGCCGTCCTCCTTCCAGACCTCGCCGACGACGCGCATCCCGTACGGCTCGCGCCGGTAGACGCGCGCCGCGACGATCTTGAGGGGCGGGACCTCGACGACGGTCACCGGGACGGCGACCTCCTGGCCCGCGGTTGTCGAGCGCTTGCGGTAGTCGACCAGGAACGCGTGAGTCATCCCGACCTTGAAGCCGGCGAACCCTTCGATCGCCGGCGCCTTCGGTCCGGGCGGCCAGGAGCGGACGCGGGGAAGGGGACGGGCGGAGCGCGAACGCGGCGAGTACGCCAGCGAGCCGCGCCTGGGACGGTGACGTCGTGCCATGGGTCGATAGGGGTCCCCCCCTTCCGGTGGGGACGGGGGAGAAAGGTGTGGTATATAACGCCCCCGGCAAAATCGTCGTTTCTCCGAGAGGGAACGGCGGTCGCGCGTTGTCTCGCGCGGAGCCGCTCCCGAACGCGCGCGTAGACCCGGCGGGCCGCGCGCCGGGGCGAGCTAAACGATCCCGAGCTCGCGGCCGGCCTGCGCGAACGCGTCGATCGCGGTGCCGAGCTGCTCGTCGGTCAGCGCCGCGTTCATGATCGTGCGGATGCGCGCCTTATCGCGCGCGACCATCGGGAAGACGATCGGCAGGGCGAAGACCCCGAGCGAAAACAGGCGCTCGCTCATCCGCTTCGCCTTCCCGCTCTCGCCGACGATCACGGGCACGATCGGGGTCGCGCTCGCGCCGAGGTCGAAGCCCCGGTCGCGCATCGCCGCGGAGAACCGGCGCGTCAGCGCCCAGAGCC
>JASHSA010000183.1 GCA_030037035.1 Thermoplasmata archaeon | reverse complement strand
GCGATGACCGCGGTCCGGATGATCCCCGCGCACGAGGTCGTCCGGAGGACGTTCCCTCGCCCTCCCCCGCAGGAGCGCGACCACGTCGCCATGGCGGAGGGTAAGGCGATCGACGGGGCGCTCTCCCAGCTCGGCCATCAGCTCCGTCAGGGCCGCCGTCCCTCGCAGGCGTCGATGGTGGCCCTGGCCGCCTCGCTGCTGGACGAGTCGCTGGAGGAAGCGGCCGTCGCTCTAGCGCCCGAGCAGCGGGAGGCGACCTTGCGGAGGGTCCAGGACGTGATCCGCGCCTACCGACGCAGCGAGATCGCCGGCCTCGCCCGTCCCAAGACGCGGGTGATCCTGATCGAGGGAAAGGTCGGGGTCTACGCCCAGCCTGACTACTGGGACGGGCACGGTCGGGTCTTCGAGATGAAGAGCTACCGGGCGATCCCGCCGCCGCCGGACGTCCTCCTGCAGCTCCGACTGTTCCAGCTGGCGTTCCCCCAGTCGGAGACGGTGCTGGTCTGCCTCGACCGTCACGCCAGCCCGGTGGAGGTCGCCTCGCTCGTCATGACCCCTCCCACCGAAGCGGAGGTCTCCTCCTGCCTCCGGGAAGCGTTCCGGCTCGGAAGCGAGTTCGGAGAGGAGAAGGTCCTCGAGTACGTGGAGGGGCCGTTCGTCGCGTACCGCCTTCCGGACTCCGGCCCTCAGGCCGACTGACCCCGCCTCGCCGATCCGGGCGAGACGGGCGCCGCCTCACGGCGTGCGCTTCGCCGTGAGCACTCCGTCCAGGCGCTCGAGGACCGCAGGCCAAGCGGCCTCGTGGCGCTGCCGTGCCGCCTCGTCGGAGAAGCCGGCATGGGTGAGGCTGAGCCGGCTCCCCTTGCCCTGCGGAGCGAACCTCACCGTCACGACGGTCTCGACGCCCGCGGTGGCGGCGGTGACCCACGTGAGCTCTACGGAGCGGTCCTGTTCGAGACGAAGGAACCGCCCGTAGTGCGGCTGACGGGCCCCCTCGAACACGGTCTCGAAGAAGAACGGCGCGCCGACCTCGGCCCGCATCGCGACCGAACCGGGCACGGCGAACCAGCGGTCGAACTGCTCGGTCCAGGCTCGAAACAGCGCGCGAGGGGCCGCACGCATCGTGCAGGTGACCCCCAATGCCAGCGGTCGACCGGAAACGTCGGGACGAAGGACGTTCGTCGGCTCGGACATCGGCGTCCAACGGTCGTCGGAGGAACTTGAGCGTGGCGCGGGACGCGGGCGGTTCCGGACCCGGACCACGACGGCGTCGGGAGGTCGGCGACGGGGCCGTCGACCCGAACGGGAGGGATCTACGCCGGGGCCAGGGGGATCCCGTCCGTCGACAACAGGCGACCCACCGGGTACTCCCCGATACGTTGGGCCGCCGACCAGGGAGTGCGGTCGAAGAAGAACCCGAGACGTTCCTGGGGGTCGGCGGCGAACCCCGCATCGCGGTGCACGCGGTCCTCGAACTCGCCGCCGAGCGCGGGGCTCCTCGCCAGTTCCTGGCGGGCGAGCTTCTCGAGAACGTAGGCCTCCGCCGACTCCTTCTGCTCGAAGATCGCGTCAAAGAACCCCCAGCGGAGCGCCGAGTCGGGGGCCGTCGGCTCGAGCCAGTGGACGACGACCTTCGAGAGCCGGTGGTCGAGAACGGCGACGGCGGATCCGGAGGGGAAGGCGAGCGACGCGGTCGAGAGCTCGCACGTCCCGAAGTCGCCGAACCCCGGCTCGACATTGCCGGGGCGAAGGATCGGGAAGCGGCCTTCGAACGGGCGACGGGGCCAGCGCATCCCCGCGAGGCGGTACCGCTCGACGCGGCCCGTCCAGGGAGCGGTCGTACGGGCCAGCGGCACGCCGTGGGCCTCCAGGACCTCGATCACGCGGGTCCACTGGGGGGGAACGATGTATCCCGCCGGGGCTCGGACCGAGACGACGACCTTGCTTCCGGTCTCGATCGGGAGCTTCGCGTCCCACGGTTCGGGCGCGTAGCGGACGGTCGTCGTCCCCGAGAGCTCGCTGGGCTCCCGAGAGAACCGTACCCCGCGAAACTCCACAACGCTCGTCGCCCCGTTCCATCCCACGACGAGAGGGACGTTCCCGGGCCGTCGTGCGTCGGAGGCGAGCCGGGCGGCGTCCTCGTCGGCCGCCCGATTGAGCGCGATCAGCCTCGGGGCCTCTCGGTTCAGCACCTCGAGCAGCGCGATCAGGAGCTCGTAGTCGCCGGTGACCCGGGTCCGGTAGTCCTTGAGCATGTGGAGCTCGACGAGGAGGCCGGGTCGGTTCTCCAGGATCATCTGCCCCGTCGAGAACCTCGGGGGGTTCTCGTGGAAGGCGAGCCCCCGGGCAGGGTCCGACTCGTCGCGCAGGAACACCGCGGTCGGGAAGGCGAGATGCCCGGAGGCGTTCACGCGCTGCGTGAGCTCGGGCGTCACCGTCTCCCGTACCCAGGCGGCCGTGGCCGGGGGGACGTCAGGGGTGTCGTCGACGGCGAACGTGACGTCGTACTGGAAGTCGGCGCCGTCGGTGACATGGTTGTCGACGAAGAAGTCCGGTCTCCAGCGGTGGAACATCCGCAGGAACGCGCGCGTCTCCGGGGCGTCGGCCTTCATGTAGTCGCGGTTGAGGTTCAGGTTGGTCGCGTTGGCCCGCCATCCGGCGAGCTCCGGGCCGTTCTGGTTGACCCGATGGAACGCCGAGCGTCGCTCGTGCCCGTCGACGTTGTAGACCGGGATGAAGAGGAGGACGACGTGCTCGAGCAGACGCGCCCGGCGCTCGCTCCGGACCAGGTCCCGCAGCAACGCGAGGCAGGCATCCTTGCCGTCCATCTCGCCGGCGTGGATCGCGTTCTGGACCAGCAGCGTCGCGCGACCGGAGGCATGGATCGCCTCGGGGTCGAAGACCCCGTCGCGCGAGGCGACCACGACCTTCAGGTCGCGACCCTCCCCGGTCCTCCCGAAGTCCTCGATCCGGACCGTCTCCGGGTACGCGGACGCGATGCGCTCGAGGTATCCGACGGTCTCCGCGTAGTCGGGGGTCGTCCGATAGTCGCTGAGCTCCGCGGGGGTGCGCCACGCGTCGCCCGCGGGGGCCCCTCCCCGCCCGACTGGCGGCTCGACCATGTTCAGCCCGACGACCGGGGAGGAGCGGGGACGCGCACCGGCGGGACAGGGTCCCGTCCCCTAAGAGTTCCCGGTCGGGGAGCGCGCCGCCCTCGCCACGGGCCCGCCCTCGACGGTCGCGGGCCGCGCGACCGTCAGGGTTCCGCGGGAGCGAGCTCTCCCGCCGGCTCACGAGCTCCCGCGGCCGCTAGGCTCAACTCCGTCCCCGTGGGTCCCCTCGCGTGGACGAGGCGACCTACCGGCTCCGTGCGTTCGAGCCGGGCGACTACCCGGAGGAGGCGAGGGTCTGGACGCTCCTCGACCCGGGGATCGTCTACACGGTGGAGGAGCTGCGCCACCAGGACGGGACGTTCTCGCTTCCCCCGCTCGTCCACCGGAAGGTCGTCGCCGAAGAGCGGTCGCGGGGGACGGCGGTCGGGTTCGCCTACCTCGTCAACGACCCCGAGAGCTTCGACCCGCAGACGTTCTGGATCGACGTCGGCGTCGACCCCGAGCATCAGGGCCGAGGCGTCGGCCGTGCGCTGGCCGACACCCTGACCCTCGAGGCGGAGCGGCGATCCGCGCGACGCCTGTGGGCGAGCGCCCGGGTCGACCAGCCCCGAGGCGTGCGCTTCCTGACGCTCCAAGGATACTCCGAACGGCGGCGAAGTTGGAGGTCGCGCCTCGAGCTGGCGACCGCGACCGAGCTGCCCGACCGCACCGAGGAGCTGGCCCGGCAGGGGATCTCCTTCACGACCCTCGCGCAAGAGGACCTCTCGGACCCCCGGGTCGTTCGCGACCTCTACGAGCTGTCGGCCGCGGCCTCCGCCGACGAACCTCGCCTCGGCCCCTACACTCCGATCACGCTGGAGCAGTTCGTCGAGATGGACCTGCGAAGCCCGACATTCCTCCCGGACGCCTACTTCCTCGCGCGCAAGGACGGCCGCTTCGTGGCGATGTGCGCGCTCCGGCGGGCGGCCGGCGAGCCCGGGGCGCTGCACCAGTCGTTCACCGGGACGCGACGCGAGCTGCGCGGCCTGGGCATCGCCACCGAACTCAAGCGACGGGCCGTCGCGTACGCTCGGGAGCACGGCTTCCAGAGCATACGGACCGGGAACGACAGCCTCAACCAGCCGATGCTCGCCATCAACCGCAAGCTGGGCTTCCGCTTCGAGCGAGAACAGATCTTCGCGGAGCGAGAGCTGCGCAGCCGAACGCCGACCGGTCGCTCGGGGACCGAGTTGGCGCCGACGTCGCTCCGAGGCCGCAAGGACGGGGAGGCCCGGTCGTCATCGTGAGCGCGTCCCGGCTCCGACCCGGTCCGCGCCGCTGGGCGGCGTACTATCGCTGGACGGCCGACCGCCCGCCCCGCGAGCTTCTCCTGCGCACCCTCGACCACATCGACTGGGAGGGGCGAGGTCGGCGGCGACGCTCCGCCGTCGAGCTCGGCTTCGGGGCGGGGACGGATACCCTCGAGCTCCTCCGCCGGGGCTGGGAGGTCCTCGCGATCGACGGGCAGGAGGCGGCGGCGAAGTTCCTCGCCGGACGGGTCCCGGCGCGGCGCCGACCGTTGCTGACGACGCTGGTCGCGCCGATGGAGGGCCTCGAGCTGCCGCCGACCGACCTCGTCTACGCCAGCTTCTCGCTGCCGTTCTGCGCTCCCGAACGGTTCCCGGAGCTCTGGGCGACGATCGGCCGGGCGCTCCGACCCGGAGGACACTTCGCAGGACAGCTGTTCGGGGACCGGGACGAGTGGAACGGGCAACGGCCGATGACGTTCCACAGCCGGCGTCAGGTCGAGGCGCTGGGCCGGGGCTTCCGGGTCGAGCTGCTGCGGGAGACCGAGGAGGCGGGCCGGTCGTTCGACGGACCGAAGGCCTGGCACTTCTTCGACATGATCCTCGAGAAGCCGGCGCGGACCCGCTCCTGACGCGCCCGCGGCCCGGAGCGAGCCGCGCGAGGAGGTGGGCGCGGATCCCTACTCTCCAGGAGGCCGCGGTCGGACCCCTTCCGGGGTCTCGCGGGTCAGGCCGGCGTGCAGCGCGTGGTCGAGCGCGCGGTTCAGCCCGGCGAGGGAGACCCTACGGCCGCGGCGTTCGAGCTCCTCGAGCAGCTTGCGACGACGGACCGGCGTCCCGGCATTCTTGAGGATCGCCAGCACGTCGTCCAGCAGTCCCGCCGGCACCCCTCGCGGAGCGGGCGGCGGGGGAGGGTCGGCGCTCATCGCCATCGCTTTCGGCGGGCGCGGACGTCCCCGAACCCAAGGTCCGTCGTCCCGACGGTCCCGTCGCCCGGCGCGGGAGGGAGCGCGGCGTTCCCTGGGCGGCTTCCCCGTCCTCTCCGTGGCCCCGGACCCCATGCGTGCAGGTCCATCCGCACCCTGCCCGCGCGGAAGGTGACCCCTTCGACCTCCAGACGAAGTCGCTGCTCCTGGCCGTCGGCGCCCCGCAACGCGATGCGGCCGCCCGCCGCGACGACCCGGTGCCAGGGGAGGCCGTCGCCGCGCTGCAGGGCAAGGACCGTGAGGCGCGCGGCGCCGGGGAAGCCGGCGGCCTCGGCGACCCGACCGTAGGTGATCACTCGGCCCCGAGGGACGCGGGCGATCACGCCCCGGAGCCGTGCGAGCTTCCCCATCCTGAGCGCGCCCTCCGGGAGCCCTGCAGGATCAGCGGCGCGAGGGGCTCCGCCGTCCCCCGACCCGGATCCACGTCATCTCGGGGGGCTCGGTATCCTGTTGCCAGAGCGCGCCGATGATCTCGCCGAGGTGGTGCGCCTCCTCGAACGTCACCTGCAACAGCCCGTCGGAGGCGAGATACCCCCCGGGCATCCAAAAGGCGTGGACCGGCCGCGCAAGATCGCGAGCGTGCAGCGAGCGGAGATACGCCGCGACGGTCCGCCGGACCCGACGACGATAGACCGCGAACGCCCGCCAGTCCTTGGGCCTCCGCACGGGGTCGGCGAACAGCCGCTCGAGCTCGGGGTCGCTCGAGCGACCCTGGAGGATGTACCCCACCCAGACCTCCTGGGCGTTGAGGATGTGCACCAGCGTCCCGAAGAGCGACTGGTGCCCGATCTCGCGCTTCCTCGTGGCCTGGCGCCAGGGGAGGCGCCGCACGGCGCGGACGTACCGGTCGAGGACCCGATCGTTGTAGGCGAAGAGACGACGGGCCTGGGCCGGCGTGAGCAGCTCACCGGGCGCGGAGATCGGCCGGGTCGGCACGGCCCCCCTAGGCCGCGGGGCCTATGACGGTCGTCGCGGTGGACCTGAAGAAAGAAATACCGTCGGCCGATGATTCGGGCGATGCCTCTCCCGGAGACGAACGGTGCGCACTTCGGGCTCCCCCCCGACGAGCTGCTGCAGGGCGAGGTCGTCCTGCACCACTGGGCGGCGCCCCACGGAAGGGGCCTTCTGACGAACCTGCGCTGCGTTCTGCTCAGCCACCCCGAACCGATCCACCGGGAGGTGCGTTGGGCGCTCGACCTGGAGAAGGTCAAGGGGCTCGTCGTGGAGCTGCTGCCCCAGCAGCATCCGGGGGTCGACCCGGATTACGGCGTCCTCGTGAACGAGACGGTCGTCTACGCCGGCTTCCCGGTCCACTGCGAGGTGATCCAGAAGCAGATCGACGACGCCCGGGCCGCCCGCTGCATGGCGCTCGTCGGCCGGATCATTCCGTTCGACGGCCCGACGCTCTCCGCCGACCCGAGGACCGGCGAGCCGTAGCCCCCGACGTCGCGGAGCGCGTCTCCCCGCACCGAAGCGTTCGCGTTCCTCCATCGACGTCGCCGGCGCACGGTCCCGGAAGGGGAACCGTCGGCGGTTCGGGATCCCGGCGCCTACCGGTTCGCGACCTTCGGACCACCCGCTCGTAGCGCTCGCCGTCGGCAAGGATCGGGACGCGGAGCCGGCCGCACCGCGGCTGCGACGCTACCGCCTGCATCGTCCCGTTGGGCGTACCGCGGCTCTCGGGACGGGGCGGCCGAAGTCGGCCGCCCCGACCGCCCGACGTTCGTCGCGGAGCGTCCCG
>JASHSA010000029.1 GCA_030037035.1 Thermoplasmata archaeon | reverse complement strand
CGTGGTCGGGGCCAACGGCAGCGGAAAGACGACCCTGATCCGGGCGATCCTCGGGCTGGTGCCCCCGACCGCCGGCACGATCTCCCTCTCGGGTAGGGACGTCGGTCGTATCCGAGGGGAGGTCGGGCTCTCGACGAACCTCGCCGAGGTCTACCGGCTCTTGGCGCTGCCGGTCGCAGACCTCGTGCGGGTGATGGCCGAGCTCAAGGGCGGCGACCCGGCCGAGATGGAGGGCCGCCTCAAGGAGTTCGAGCTCCCCGAGGTGCGGGGCAAGCGGATCCACGAGCTGTCGACGGGTCAGCAGAAGCTGGTCGGGGACCTGTTCTCGATCTGCTTCCGTCCAAGCCTGGTCCTGCTCGACGAGCCGTTCGACAACGTGGACTTCACGCGCCGCCGGAAGTTCGTGCGCCTGCTCCAAGGGCTCTCCGCGGACGTCCTCCTGAACACCCACGAGCTCGACCTCCTCGGCTCGTTCGAGGGCTGGCAGCTCTCGCTCATGTTCGAGGGGCGCCTCCTCGGCCCGTTCGCGGTCGCGGAGCTGGACCGGCTCTACCTCACCCGTGGGGCGGCGGCCGGCGCGCTCGCCGTCATGGAGACCTCCGTCGGCACGTTCTCGGTCACCCGCGACGCCGGGGACCGGCCGGTGAAGAGCGCGACGACCCTCAACGCCCTCGTGGAGGCCCTCGCATGAACCTCTGGCGACCCTACGCGAAGGCGATGCTGACGAACGCCTCGCTCTGGTTCTGGGCCGTCGGGTTCATGATGTTCTGGCTGGCGATCGGCGCGTTCCTCGAGTCGTCGGGAATCGGGTCCGCGCGCGCGGCCGTCGTCGCCTACACGTCGGCGTGGTACGCCGTCATCGCGCTGATCGCCCTCAGCCTCCTCGCCGCCGCGATCGCCGGCTCGTTCGCCTACGGCTCGTCGTCGCTCGCCTTCGCGTTCCGATACACCCGCCTCACGCCGCAGGGGTTCCTCGTCTCGATCGTCGGCGGCTCGGCCGTGCTGGGCCTCGTGCTGGACGTCGTGCTCATCGCGGCGACCGCCGGGATGTTCGGGGCGAGGTTCTCCACCGCGATCCTTCCGGCCGACGCGCCCGGGCTGGTGGGGATGTCGGTCCTGGGCGGCGTCTTCTTCATGGCGCTCTCGGCGACCCTCGCCCTGGCGGCGATCAACTACCTCGGTCTGAGGAGCTCGAACTTCGTCGGCTACGTACCGCTGCTGCTGTCGTTCGTGCTCGGCAACGCCCAGGTCGACGTCGCGCTGCCTCGTGGGGTCATCTATGCCTCGCCGTTCAACGACCTTACGTCCCTGCTGTTCCAGGGATATTCCGGCACGACCCCCACGGCCGAGCTCGGAACCTCCTCGGTCCCCCTCGACTGGCCGTTCCTCCTCGTGGGGCTCGTCGTCTGGACCGGGGTCCTCCTCACGACCACCCTGGTCCTGCTCGGCGGGATCCGGGCCCGCCAGGTCGAGGAAGGCCGTCAGATCTGAGCCGGTCGATGGACCGCGGGAGCCGCGCGCGGGCGAGGCTCGCTCCCCGCGCCCAGGACCCCGGGATCTCGGAGGCTCGCTCCCCGGGCGGACGCCGCCTCCTGGGGGGCTCACCCGGGACGCTCGAGAGCCTTCTCCCCAAGGATCGAGACGCTCGATCGACGGAAGCCCAGCCTCTCGTTGATCGCCCAGATCGGCGTGTTCAACGAGTCGTTGTTGGTTTCGAGGAAGCGGTATCCGCGGGCGCGGACGGTCTCCGCCGCCTCCCGCTTGAGCTCGGAGGTGATGCCCCGGCCTCGGTACGAACGTAAGGCTCCCGTGAACTCGATGTGGAGCGTGTCCGGCTTCTTCGGGACGCTCACCAAGGAGCTCATCGCGACATACTCCTTCCCGACCCGGGCGAGAAAGATCGCCTCCGGGAGGAACCCGGGCGCTCCGAAGACCGATTCACGGAAATCCTCGAAGGTCACCGGGGTGACCGGTCCCATCCGAGGCACGTCGCTGCCTGCTTCCTCGTAGAGCCGATAGAGCCGTTCACGGACCTCGGGTCGGTCGACGCCTTCCCGCGCGAGGGTCGTGAACTCGACGCCCTCGGACTCGAGCTTCGCTCGTCCGGCCGTTCGGCCCGACGGGGTAAGCTCGGAGAGATCGAGGCGCGAGTTCCAGATACGTCGCTGCTCGAGGAAGCCGGCCTGCTCGAAGAATCGAACGCTCCGGAGATCCTCCGACTTCACGAACGTCCAGAGCGCTTTGGCCCGGCGGGAGAGCGCCGTCTCCTCGACGCCACGAAACAGTCGTCGGCCGACGCCCCGGCTCTGGTGGGCGGGATCGACGGAGACCTGGGTCCAGTACTTGTCCGGGTCGAAGTTACCGGCCTGTTGCCATATCGCGGAGACCGCGACGACCTCCCTCGAGGCTCGCTCCTCGCAGACGACGTACCGCTGGAACCTTCCCGCACCCCCCTCCACCCGGAACCAGTAGCGGATCCGGTCGGCCGACACAGGGTTCTCCGGGTCCAGCACGCTCCGGAGCCGGGCGTACGCGTCGAAGTCGCCATCCTCGAGCGGGCGAAGGCGGTAGGACGCGTCGTCCATGGCGCGTCGGAGCGCTCGGCTTCGGGCCGCATAACCGTTCCGCGGGCCGGTGGACGGTCCGGCGGCGAACCGGTGCGCACGTCGACGGGGGTCGAGGTAGACCCTTCCCCGCTTCGCGGGTCCCTCCGTCTCCCGTGTGCGGGATGCCCGGCCGACGTTCCGCTTCGTCCCTCCAGTTTTCTCGCTCTCGCGGCGGGCCCGAGGGAGGGGTTCGGGACCGAGGCGGGGCTCCCGACCGAACCCTGCGGGCGGTATCACGCCCGGGGAGGAGGGTTCGAGCCGCCGTCCCGACCGACGGTATAGCCGGCGAGCTCGAGAACCTCGTCGTGCGAGCGCCGAAGGCCCGATCGCGGCGTGGCCGCGGGCTCGAGGAATCGCAGCTCCCTCCACGCCGGGTGGCTCGGCACCCACGCGGGCGGGGCCGTCGCCCGAACGAGGAACTGGAGATCCCAGTGCAGGCCCCGCTCCGGGTGGCGCTTCGGCCGGTACGTCTCCGAGAAGACCTCGGTCCGTCCGAGCGGTACGTCGTCCAGCCCGAGCTGCTCGCGCAGCACCCGACGTGCGGCGACCTGCGGGGGCTCGAAGTAGCGCAGGTGGGAGGACGGGAGCATCCACCCTTCGGAGTTCGACCGGACCCGGTCCGGATCGAGGGCGCCGATCTCCCACCAGTTCGCCGCGGGGTCGAGCCGTCCGAGCAGGACCTTCTGCGGGCCGGCCTCCGGGGAGAGGAGCACGTACGCCGAGAGGCAGAGCCCGTCCGGAGGAAGCGGCCAGTAGCCGTCCGCGACCTCCCGATCGTCGGCGAAGCGGGCAAAGCAACGGGGGCCGGCACCCTCCCAGGGCCGGTCGCCGGCCTCCGTCAGCGCGTCGCCCACTCCCCCCTCCGGCCCACCGTCGTCGAGCGCATGGCCGACCGCGCCAGCGCTTCCGGCGATATGAGCGGAGAGGCGTCGCCCGCGCCGGCGGCCGGGCGCGAGGCGGCCCGCTCAGCCTTATCTCGGAGCCGGGCTCGTGACGGCTCCGTGTCGTCCCGGCGGCAGCGGTACCTTCCCGAGATCGTCGCCGCGTTGCTGGTCGGGGTCGCCGGGGCGATCTCGATCCCGCTGTTCTTCGGGGTCGGGGACGTCACGTGGGCGTTCGCGGTCGTCTGGGGGATCGCGACGCTCGCCTCCGTCGCGCTCGTGCCGGCGGTCCGCAGGTCCGGTCTCGACTGGCGGCGAGAGCTGCGCCTGCTGTTCGTGATCTCGCTCGTCGTCGGCGCGGTGAGCCTCATCACGGGGGTCGGCAACAACGCGACCGACGAGCCGTACACGATGGGCGGCTACCTCGGGGTCCTGCTCAGCGGCCGCGACCCGTACACGACGTCGGTGACGATCAGCTACAGCGCGCACACGCTCAACCTCTGGTCGGAGCACGTCTCCGCCCCGTTCCACTACGTCTACCTGCCGCTGCTGCTGTTCTTCCAGATCCCCGGGACCGGTGCCCCCGGCTACAAGGCGATGTGCCTCGCCTGCTGGGTCGGGATCGTCTACCTCGTGCGTCGCGACGAGTTCGCCGCCCTCTGCCTCGTCTCGCCGGTCGTCGCGCTCGTCGCCGCGAACGGGTTCACCGACCTCCCGGTGCTCCTGCTGATCACCCTCGCGCTCCGCGGAGGGCAGGGCGCGACGGGGAAGGCCGCGGAGTACGCGACGTACGCGATGAAGCAGTTCGCCAACGCGTTCTGGTTCGTCTACTACGTCTTCCGCCGCGACCTGGCGCGGGCCGGGCTCGTCCTCGTCCTGACGGTAGTGTTCGCCGCGCCGTTCCTCCTCTGGCATCCGACGGGGATCTGGTGCGAAGCCGTCACCTTCAGCCTCAGTCCGGGATGCGGCGGCGCGATGAACTCCTCCCGTTCGTGGTCGGACCTCTACTCGCACTGGAACTACTATCTCTGGATCCTGTTCGTCTACGCGCTCTTCCCCACCGAGGTCCACCGCCTCGCGCGACGAGCGTGGGCCGGCCTCCTGCGGCTGCGGACCCGCCCCGAGGTCCCGGCATGAGCCGCCACGGGCTCCGGCGGGCGGCGCCCCGCTCCCGGAAGCGCGGCGGAGCCTCCGGCGAGGGCGGCCTTCGGAGGGTCGGCCGATGAGCGGCGCCCCCTCCCCCCCGCGGGCGTGGCTCTCGTGGAGCAGCGGCAAGGATTCTGCGTTCGCCCTGGACGCCGCCCGACGCGCGGGCGAGGTCGAGGTCGTCGGCCTGCTGTCGGTCGTGAGCGAGGCGTTCGGCCGGGTCTCGATGCACGGCGTCCGCGAGGAGCTCCTGGAGGCGCAGGCCGCGGCGGTCGGCCTGCCGCTCGTCAAGGTCCGCATCCCGTACCCCTGCCCGAACGCGACGTACGAGCGCGCGATGGCCGGCGCCCTCGAGCGGGCGGCGGCCGAAGGGGTCCGGACGGTCGTCTTCGGCGACCTCTTCCTCGAGGACGTGCGTGCCTATCGGGAGGAGCGCCTCGCGCCGGTCGGGTTCCGGGGCGTCTTCCCGCTGTGGGGCCGACCGACCGCCCCGCTCGCGCGGGCGATGGTCGCCGCCGGCCTCCGCGCGAGGATCTGCTGCCTCGACCCGCGCAAGCTGCCGCGACGCTTCGCCGGTCGGGCGTTCGACGCGGAGCTGCTCGCCGAGCTGCCGGCCGACGTCGACCCGTGCGGGGAGCGAGGGGAGTTCCACACGTTCGTCTCCGACGGCCCGGGGTTCTCGCGCCCGGTGCGGGCGAAGGTCGGCGAGACCGTCGAGCGCGACGGGTTCGTCTTCACCGACCTCGTGCCGGAGTAGCCGCGGGCGCCTCGACCGTCGCGGCGAGCGCCTGGACGACCTCGTCGGCGTCGTTCGGCATCGGCACGCGGTGGTAGTCGATCCCCTGGGTCGTCGCGTACTCCTTCAGGACGACGTCGAGGTCGTAGAGGACCTCGAGGTGGTCGAAGACGAACCCGAACGATGCGACGAGCTGGCTCCTCGCGCCCCGCGCGCGCCAGTCGAGCATCACCTCCGTGATGTCGGGGCCGAGCCACGGCTCGGTCGTGTTCCCCGCGCTCTGGAAGGTGAACGACCACCGCTCGAGCCCGGCGCTCGAGGCGATCGCCGACGACGTCTCGCGCAGGAGCTCGGGGTACGGGTCGCCGCGCTCGCGCATCCGTCGCGGCAGGCTGTGCGCGCTCAGCAGGACCGGCGTCCCGGGCCCGGCGAGGCGGGCGAGCTCGCTCCCGATCGCGCGCTTCCAGTAGGCGAGCCAGTGCGGCTCGAGATGCCAGTCGAGCCGCAGGTCGACCTCGACCGGGGCCGGCGCGGCCCGCTGTCCCTCGGCGACGCCCTCGCGGTACGGCTCGGAGATCCAGAGAGAGGGGTACGGCGTCGTCGCGACCGCGGTGAGGAGGCGGTGGCCGTCGCCGGCGGCCCGGGCGACGACGTCGCGGAGCGCGGGCCGGCCATGCTTGACGCCGAGGTAGACGCGGGTGCCGGGACGGCGCTCGCCGAGGCGGCGCTCGAGCTTTTCCCGGAGCGAGGCGAGGACCCGGTTCTGCGGGGAGCCGCCGATGCGTCGGTAGCGACGCGCGTACTCGTCGACCATCTCGGCCGGCGGGGCGCGGCCGTGGAGCACCTCGCGAAGGTACTCCGGCAGGTCCTCCTCGCCGTTCGGGCTGCCGTAGCCCATCAGCAGGACCGCGCCGTCGCCTTCTGCCTCGGTCATCGTCGTGACGCCCCGGCCGCGTGCACGAACTCGACGAGCTCGCCGACGCGCTCCGGAGCGGTCTCGGGGAGCACGCCGTGACCTAAATTGAAGACGTGCCCACGGCGCTCCGGCAGTTCGTCGAGCACCGCCTGGGCCTCCCGCCGGACGACCTCCGGGGAGCCCAAGAGCGCGGCCGGGTCGAGGTTCCCCTGCAGGGCGAGGCGATCGCCCAGGCGGGCACGGACCCTCCCGAGCGGCTCGCGCGCGTCGACCCCGAGAGCGTCGGCGCCCGCCCGTCCGAGCAGCTCGAGGAGGTGCGACGAGGCGGTCGAGAAGAGGACCGTCGGCCGCCCGGTCGGGCCCACCGCGTCGAAGATCGCGCGGAGCGGCTCGAGGAGGTGGCGCTCGAACGGACGCGCCCCGAGTGCGCCGACCCACGTCTCGAACAGCTGGAGCGCCGCCGCCCCGTGCTCGGCCTGGAAGCGGAGGTAGTCGACCGTCATCTCGGCGAGGCGCCGGATGAGGAGGTCGAACGTCGCCGGGTCGTTGTAGATCATCGCCCGGGTCGCGACGAGGTCGCGGGACGGCCTCCCCTCGACGAGGTAGGAGGCGAGCGTGAACGGTCCGCCGGCAAAGCCGACGATCGGCCGCTCGGCCTCGAGCTCGAGGAACCGCTCGATCGCTGCCCCGACGTAGGGCACGTCCCGGGAAGCGGAGAACGGCCGGAGCGCCTCGACGTCGGCGCGCGAGCGCAGCGGGCGCTCGACGACCGGACCGACCCCGGGGTCGATCGTGAACTTCACCCCGAGCCCGTCGAACGGCAGGGTGATGTCGGCGAAGACGACCGCGGCGTCGACGTCGTAGCGGCGGAGCGGCTCGAGCGTGACCTCGGCGGCGAGCTCCGGCGTGCGGGCGATCTCGAGGATCGGATGCCGCTCGCGCAGCGCGCGGTAGCCGGGAAGGTGGCGGCCCGCCTGGCGCATCAGCCAGACCGGGGTCGTGTCGGTCGGCTCCCCTCGCAGGGCCCGGGTCAGGCGGTCGCGCCTCACCGGCGCCGTCCTTTCCGCGCGGCGGCGAGCGCGGCGCGGAGCGCCGGGCCCGCACGGTCGAGGTCGCGCACGGTCGTCGCTCCCGAGACGAACGTCGTCTCGAGGGCCGACGGCGGCAGGTAGATCCCCCCGTCGAGCGCGGCGTGGAAGTAGCGGGCGTAGCGCCGTCGGTCGGTGCGGGAGGCGGTGGGCTCGTCGACGACCGGGCCGGGGGCGAAGAACGTACCGAGCATCGAACCGACCCGCTGGACGGTGAACTCGTCGACCCGCTCCTCGGCGGCGAAGGCGTTCAGGCGTCGCTCGAGCTCTCGCGAGGTCGTCTCGAGCTCCCGGTAGGTCCTCGCGGAGAGCTGCTCGAGCGTCGCGAGCCCGGCGGCCATCGCGACGGGGTTGCCGGCGAGGGTGCCGGCCTGATAGACCGGCCCGAGCGGCGCGAGCTCGCGCATCCAGCGCTCCGGACCTCCGTAGGCCCCGATCGGGAGCCCGCCGCCGATCACTTTTCCGAGCGTCACCAGGTCGGCGTCCAGGCCGAGCTCTCGGTGCACGGTGCCGAGACGGAGGCGGAAGCCGGTGACGACCTCGTCGGCGATCACGAGCGCCCCGTGACGGTGGGCGGTCGTCGCGACGCTCTGCAGGAACCCGGGGACCGGCGGGACGACGCCCATGTTCGCCGGCACCGGCTCGACGACCACCGCGGCGACCGTCTCGCCGACCTGCTCGAAGAGCCTCGCGAGGGCCTCCGGGTCGTTGAACGGGAGGACCCGCGTCGCCCCGGCGACCGCGCGGGGCACGCCGGCCGAGTCGGGGAGCGCGAGCGTGGAGACCCCGGAGCCGGCGCGCGCGAGGAGCCCGTCGGAGTGGCCATGGTAGCCCCCCGCGAACTTCACGACGACGTCGCGGCCGGTCGCCCCGCGCGCGAGGCGGACCGCGCTCATGACCGCCTCGGTCCCGGAGTTCACGAACCGCAGCCGCTCGAGCGCGGCGTCCCGGCGGCGGATCTGCTCGGCGAGCTCGTGCTCGCGGGGCGACGGGGCACCGAACGTCATCCCTTGCGCCGCCGCGGCGCGGACGGCCCGCACGACCGGCGCCGGCGCGTGCCCGAGGAGGAGGGCGCCCCAGGAGCCGACCAGGTCGAGGTAGCGTCGTCCGTCGACGTCCTCGAGGTACGCCCCCGACCCTCGGGCGAAGAACACCGGCGAGCCGCCGACGGCCCGGAACGAACGGACCGGGCTGTCGACCCCGCCGGCGAGCGCCCGCTGGGCTCTGCGCCAGAGACGTCGGGACCTCGGACCGGGGGCCGGGCTCACGCCAGTCCTTCGGCGAGCTCGAGCATCCGCGCCGGCGGGGTCAGCACGCAGGTGAAGATCGGCGTCTCGAGCTCCGTGTAGCGGCTGGCCTCGGAGGGGCGGAGGTCGTGGACGAGGTCGAGGAACTCCCCCGGGCCTTCCGCCTCGAAGGCGAGGATGAACTCGGCGTCGTCCAGGCCGAAGGAGTAGCCGGTGTGGATGTCGACCTCGTGGTAGCGGTGGCCGATCCGCAGGTGCTCGGACATGATCCGTCGCCGCTCCTCGAAAGGGAGGCCGTACCACTCCCGCTTCTTCGTGAACGGGTAGACGAACAGGTACGGCCGTCCCCTCGAGCTGCGTCGGCCGGAGGAGCCCTCGCCACGGACCGCGGCGGGCCCGACGTACTCGGAGACCCGGCCCATGCCGAGGTAGGCGTGGTGGACGTCGAGATAGCCCCCGAGCGGGGAGCCCGAGACCTTTGCGTGAAGGAGCGTGATCGGCTCGAGCTCGCGGGCGATCGACCAGAGCAGGAAGTCGGCGTCGGCCTTCAGGCCGACGAGCGAGTAGGTGCGAAGCTCGAGGCCGGCCGGAGGGTGCTCCAGCACCGACGTGAGCGCCGTACGGCCGCGGGCGCGCTCGTCGGCCGGCAGCCGCCGCCACTCCGGCCTCAGTTGGTAGAACGTGTACTTCACGAAGTCCCGCGGACCCTCGTCGGCCCCGCCGCCGTGCGCGGAGGCGCTCACGGCCCACCCCCGAGCCAGCGCGCCGCGTCCCGAGCATAGTACGTCACGAGCAGGTCCGCGCCCGCGCGGCGGAGCGCCGTCAGCGTCTCGAGGACCGCCGCCCGTTCGTCGAAGATCCCCTGCGCGGCCGCCGCCCGGAGCATCGCGAACTCGCCGCTGACCTGGTAGGCGGCGAGCGGGAGGTCGAACCTCCGTCGGGCCCGCGCCAAGAGGTCGAGGCTCGTCAGCGCCGGCTTCACCATGAGCGCATCGGCGCCTTCGTCGGCGTCCAGGCGCATCTCGCGAAGCGCCTCCCGCGCGTTCCGGGGATCGAGCTGGTACGTCGCGCGGTCGCCGAACGCGGGCGCCGAGCCCTCGGCGTCGCGGAACGGGCCGTAGAACGCCGAGGCGTGCTTGGTCGCGTAGGAAAGGATCGAGGTCGACGAGAAGCCGTCGCGATCGAGGGCGGAGCGTACTCCGGCGACCTGGCCGTCCATCATGGCGCTCGGGGCGACGACGTCCGCGCCCGCGCGGGCGTGCGCGACCGCGACGCGGCCGAGGCGCTCGACGCTGCCGTCGTTGTCGACCTCGGCCCCGTCCACGGCGCCGCAGTGGCCGTGGGTCGTGTAGGCGCACAGGCAGACGTCCGTCACGACGATCGTCTCCGGGGAGGCGCGCTTGACCGCCCTCACCGCCGCGGCGACGGCGCTGTCGTCCGACCAGGCCTCGCGCCCCTGCGGGTCCTTGCGTCGGGGAAGGCCGAACAGGAGCACCGCCGGCACCCCTTCGGCCCGCAGCGTACGGGAGAAGTCGGCGACCGTCGCGACCGACTGACAGTCGATCCCCGGCAGCGACGGCAGCGGCGTCGCGGGACCGCCGCCCGGACGGACGAAGACGGGCAGGACGAGGTGCCGTGCCGACAACTCGACCTCGGCGACCCAGTCGCGGAGGGCAGGGGAGCGTCGCAGCCGGCGGGGGCGCGCGCGGAGGGAGCGGCCCCCGCCGCTCTCCTCCGGCACCGACCTAGTGCGCGCCATCGTCGACCGTCCGGACCAACTCGCGGGCTAAGCGTTGCGGGTCCGTCGTCGCCGCCACCCGGACGACGCGGAATCCGGCGGCGCGCGCCGCGGAGGCCGTCCGAGCCCCCAGGACGATCGCCGGCCACGACCGGCCCCAGCGTCGTACCGTAGTCGGCCCGAGCCCCTTCGTCAGGGCACGAACGGAGGAGGGGCTACCGAGCAGCACCGCGGCCGAGCTGCCGAGCCCTCGGGCATGACGCGCGACCGCCGCCGGCGCCGGGACGACGCGATAGGTGACGACCTCCAGGACCGAGATCCCGCGCGCCCTCAAGGCTCGGGCTAGGCGCTCGCCCGCGAGGTCCGAGCGGAGGTACGCGACCCTACGGACCCGTGGTCCGAGCGCGTCGGCGATCGCGTCGGCCCCCAGACGACGACCCTGGCGGACCCGCCGGTACCCCAGCCGCCGCAGGCGTCCGGCGCTCCCCGGCCCGGCGGCCCAGATCTCCGGGGTCGCGCCGGGTCTCGAGCGTTTCGTCCAGCGGCGGAGCTCCTCTCCGATCGCATGACGGCTGGTGACGACGACCGCGTCGACCGGCCGTCGCGGTCGCCCTCGGCGGGGCGGGTCGCGCGGGACGGCACGGATCGCGGCGATGCGCCGGACCGTTAGACCGAGGCGTGCGCTCGCCGCGCCGAGTCCGCGAAGCGAGCCCTGCGAGGCGAGCACGTAGACGGTCCGCCGGCGACGAGGAGCCATCGTCTGCTCACGGCGCCGGTCTTCCGAGGAGGACGTCGGCCCCGCGGTCGAGGAGCGTCTCCCCGAGCCGGCGGCCGAGACGCTCGGCCTCGGTCGTCGCGCCGGCGGTTCGACCTCGGAGGCGCGCCCGGCCTCGGGGCTCCAGGACCTCGCCGAGAAGGGTCAGCCGGCCGCGACGCGCCCGTGCGCAGGCGCCGAGCGGCGTCTCGCAGTCCCCGCCCATCGCGAGCCCGAACGCCCGCTCCGCGACGACCTCGGCGTGAACCCCGGGGCGATCGACCGCGCCGACGAGCTCCGCGGTACGGCGGTCGCCGTGGCGAACGACCACGGCGATCGCCCCCTGGGCCGGTGCCGGCACGAACTCCCGGGTCGGGAGGATCCTGCCAATCGCCCGCCCTTGACGAAGGCGCGTCAGTCCGGCAACCGCAAGGACGGCGGCGTCGACGTCACCACGACGAACCCGCTCGAGGCGGGAGTCGACGTTGCCGCGGATCTCGACGACCTGGAGGTCCGGCCGCCATCGAAGAAGCTGCGCGCGACGGCGCGGACTGCTGGAGCCGACCCGGGCGTCCTTCGGGAGGACGCGCGCGTCGGCGGTCCGCCGTACGACCAGGCAGTCTCGGGGGTCCGCCCGGAACGGACAGGCCGCGAGCTCGAGCCCTTCGGCGAGCGTGAGCGGCAGGTCCTTCGCACTGTGGACCGCGAGGTCGACGTCGCCCCGCTGCAGGGCGCGGTCGATCGTGTCGGTGAAGTCGGCGGGGGCGCCGGGACGCCGGTCCCGGTCACCGGAAGTGTCGAACGTCGTCGCGACGAACGTCGCCCCAGCTCGGTCCCGAGCGAGGGCCCGGATCACCTGGTCGGTCTGGGCCCGCGCGAGAGCGCTCCTCCGCGTCCCGACCCGGAGTCGAACGCTCACGGGCCGGCCGGCGGAGGTTCCCAGAGCTCCAGGGCGAACCGGCGGAGCCGGTCCGGCTCGTCGCCGGCCGGTAGCCGCCGCAGGCGCTCGGTGGGGCCTCGAAGCAGCTGGTCGACGAGGCGTCGCGTGAGCTTCTCGAGAGCGTCCCGCTGTGTCGAGGAGAGCTCCCCGAGGAAGCGTTGCGCACGCGCGACCTCCGCCCGGCGCGTCGCCTCCGCCCGACGCCGGACCGCGGAGACCCACGGCTCGAGACCGAACGCCTCCAGCCTTGCGCACTGTCGCTGCGCCTCCGCGTCGAGGCTGCGTTCGAGCTCGGGGTCGGAGGAGTCGCGCGCGGGGACCCTCAGGTCCGCAAGGTCGAGGAGCTGGACCCCGCACCTCGTCCGCACCGCGGGGTCGATGTTGCGCGGCATCCCGAGGTCGATGAGGAGGATCGGTCGGTCGGTGGGGACCTGGTCGCGGCCGAGGCAGGGCGCGCTCACCGTGACCGCGCTGACCACGGCGTCCGAGAGGGCGACCTCCGGGGCGAGCTCGGCGGAGCGCACGGCACGCGCACCGGTGGCGCGAAGGAAGGCCTCGTCGGGAGGACGCTGCCGATAGGCGACCGTCACTCGGGCGTTCGGGGCGAGGAGCTCCACGACCCTCTTGCCCATCGCTCCGGCGCCGATCACGAGCACGCGCGGAAACGGTCGGCCGGAGAACTCGAGCACGCGACTCGCGGCGACCGCCGCGATCGATCGGGACGTCGGAACGCACGGAAGGAGCCGCTCCGCCGTCGCGCTCGCCGCCTCGGCGAGCTCGCGCAGGCTCGCCCGGGGACCCCGGCCGAGAGAAGCGTGCCCCGCGGCCCGTACCTGACGGCGGACCTCCCCCTCGCCCACGACCATCGACTCTCGGCCGGCAGCCACCCGGAACAGGTGCCGGACGACCTCCCGTGAGCCACGTTCGCGCCAGTGTGCTCGGATCCCCGGCAGCTCCTCGCGCCAGCGCTCGACGCCTTCGGCGGACCGGCACAGGACCACGAGTTCGCGGCGGGTGCAGGTCGCCAGCAGGAGGACCTCCTCCGTCTCCGAAATGCGGTCGAAGCTCTGCTTCAGCCAAGCTCGGTCCATCGACCGCGCGACCCGGTCGAGCTCCTCGAGGGGGGCCGTGGCGAGGCTCAGCTCGAACCCCGCGAGGACCCGGGGCTGCGGAACGGCCCGGTTCGAGAGGGGCTCCGTCGCGACCGCCGGGAGCTCGAGGCCGACGACGACCTCGGTCTCCCGGGCGATGGGGGTCGAGACCATCGTGCGTTCCGAGCTGCCTTGCGGCTTTAGATACGGTGTATGTACTGCCGGCGTCGTCTTCTCGCCGGGCGCGACAGCGACCGTGCCGCGCCGAGAGGCCTCCTGCGCCCGGGTCTCCTCCGCCGACCAGAGGTTCTTTATGGGCGCCCGACTAGGCCGCTCCGTGGCCGCCGGAGCTCGCTCGCCGCCCGACGTTGCCGCGATGCTCGGCAGGGCTCCGATCCTCGCCGCGCTCACGGAGCGTCAGCTGCGCTCCCTCGCGAAGACGGCGAAGGTCATCGCCTACCCCGCCAACTCGAGGATCGTCCAGCAGGGCGAGCCGGGGATCGGCCTCTACCTGATCCTCAACGGGGACGCGGAGGTCCGCCAGGGCGACCGCCTCCTCGCAAAGCTCGGCCCGGGCCAGTTCTTTGGCGAGATGTCGCTGCTCGACGAGCAGCCGCGCTCCGCCAGCGTCGTCACGCTCGGCCCCTCCGAGTGCGCCGTGCTCTCCCGTTGGGAGTTCTGGGGGTTCGCGAAGAGCGAACCCGAGGTGCTCCAGGGGCTCTTGCGCGAGATGGCCCGCCGACTGCGTGAGACCAACCGGGCGCTCTCCGAGTAGGCGGCGTCCGCCCCTCCCGCGGCTCGAACCGCGGAGACGTCCGCGTTATATCGATGTCGATGTAGTCGGGGAGGACGAGCGGTCCCGTGCCGATCCCCCAGCGAACGATCGGGCTCTACGCCCTGGCGACCATGAGCCGTGACGGCCCCGTGCACGGCTACCAGCTCGCCGAGCGGATCGCGGCCAAGACGGGGGGCGCCTGGCGGCCGGGGGCCGGAGCGATCTACCCCGCGCTGCAGCGCCTGATCGCGCGACGGCTGGCGCGGGCCCGGACCGAAGGTCGGCGCCGGGTCTACACCATCACCCCGAAGGGCCGCGCGGTGCTCGCCAGGATCCGTCGACGCACCTCGGCCGCTCCGCCGCGGGTCCCCGACCTCTCGGTCCTCTGGGCCGAGGTCGCCGGGCTCGCCAGCGTCCCCGAGCTGTTGCTGGTCCGCCTGCGCCGCTCCCTGGACGCCGTGGAGTCGGTGCTCGCGTCCGGAGGGACGACGTCCGCGGAGGCGACGCAGGAGCTACGGGCGGAGACGCTCCGCGAGCTCTCGGTCCGGCTCGAGCGTCTGAAGCGCGGGTCGACGCCGAGCCGGTCGGTGCGCCCGTCCCGGGGAGTTCGGAGACGACCGTGAGCGCGAACGGCTGGGCGATCTCGGCGCACGGCCTGACGAAGCACTACGGCAAGCTGGTCGCCGTCGACCATGTCGACCTGTCGGTCCCCGGCGGGACGATCTTCGGGCTCCTCGGCCCGAACGGCGCGGGGAAGACGACGATCATCAAGCTGCTCACCGGGCTGAGCGCCATCACCGAAGGATCGGCGACCGTCGCGGGGTACGACATCACGGCGGACCCGATGCACGTCAAGCAGCGGGTCGGCTGGGTCGCCGCCGAAGTGATCCTGGACGACGACCTCTCCGGCTGGGAGAACCTCTGGCTGCAGGCAAAGCTCCAGCGCCTCTCCGACTGGAAGCCCCGCGCGCTGCAGCTGCTCGGCTACTTCGAGCTCACCGACCGGCGCAAAGACAAGGTCGGCACCTACTCGACCGGCATGCGCAAGAAGATGGAGATCGCGCTCGCGCTCCTCCACCAGCCCGAGGTGATCTTCATGGACGAGCCGACGATCGGCCTGGACGCCAACGTCCGGCGGATGCTCTGGGACCTCATCACCGGGGTCAACAAGCAGTTCGGCGTCACCATCCTGCTCACGTCCCACTACATCGAGGAGGCGGACATGCTCTGCGACCGGGTCGCGATCATCGACCACGGCAAGTTCGTCGCGACTGGGACCCCCTCCGAGCTGAAGAGCCGCGTCAAGGCCGACTACATCGAGCTCGAGACGAGCGAGTCGGTGACCTCCGAGCGGCTGGCGGCGATCCCGGGCGTGTCGAACGTCAGGAGCCAGGGGAACGCCTGGATCCTGAAGGTCGCTTCCGCCGAGGAGGCCCTGCCGGCGCTCTTCCACGCGCTCAAGACCGACGGCATCCGCCGCATCAACGTCGAGAAGCCCAGCCTCGAGTCGGTCTTCATCGACCTGACGGGGAAGCGGCTCGACCAGACCGGCTCGGACGTCCAGGACTACCGGAAGTTCTACATGAACGTGCGGAGGTCGAGGCAATGAGCACGGCGACGCGGTCGCTGACGCTGGGCGCGACGATCGCCAGATCCAAGGACGGCTACGTCGGTCAGTTCTCCCAGTTCTCGGGCCTCTACGTCCGCGAACTGCTGCGGACGTTCCGCAACCCGTTCGTGATCGTCATCACGCTCGTCCAGCCGTTCATGTGGCTCGCGTTCTTCGGAGGGATCTTCTCGACGCTGCCGACCGCCGAGCTCGACACGTTCCTCCTGCACGCCCCGCCCGGTACGGGCTACCTGTCGTTCCTGCTCCCGGGCGTGCTCTCGACCGGGATGATGTCTATCGGGATGTTCGGCGCGATGAGCACCATCCAGGACAAGCGGTTCGGCTTCATGAAGCGCATCCTGATCACCCCGACCAGCAAAGCGACCGTCTACCTCGCGAAGGCGCTCGGCTCGGCGACCCGCGGGCTCGTCCAGATCCCGGTGATGATCGCCGCCGCCACCGCGTTCGGCGTGACGCTCCACGGCGGTCCGCTCGGATGGGCGGCGTGGATCGTCGGCCTCACCTGCCTCGGGCTCGGGTTCTCCGCCCTGTTCCTCGCGATCACCGCGTCGAGCACCGACTGGCAGACGCCGGGGGTCGTCTCGAACTTCATCACGATGCCGCTGATGTTCGCGAGCGGAGCGATGTTCCCCGCGTCGATCTACCCGGGGTGGATGCGGGCGATCGCCGACGTCAACCCGGTCGGCTTCTCGGCGAACCTCGCGCGCTCGGTGCTGACGTACGGGCAGTTCACCGGCACCGACCTCACGTACCTCGGCTATCTCGCGCTGTTCGCGGTCGTGATGATCGGGATCGGGACCCTGCTCGCGTCGAAGTACCTCAAGGTCGAGTAGGGCGGACCCGCCGGACGGCGACGCTTTTCTTGGGCACCGCGTGGCCCTCCCGTGGAGCTGCTCGACTTCGTGCTCCTCCTCGTCCTCACGGGCGTCGCCGCCGGGGTCGTCGGCTCGCTCACCGGCCTCGGCGGCGCGATCGTCGCGCTGCCGATCCTCGTCCTCGCCTTCGCGGTGCCGTTCCCCGAGGCCGCCGGGGCCGGGCTGCTCACCGTCCTCGCCACCTCCTCCGCGACCGGCACCGCGTACGTCCACGAGCACCTCTCCGACCTGAGGATCGGGATGTTCCTCGAGGTCGCCACCGTTCCGGGCGCGCTGATCGGCGCGACCGTCACCGTCTTCCTCGTGCACGCTCGCCTGGACGACGCGCTCCTGATTGCCCTCGGCCTGCTCCTCCTCGCCCTCGTCCCCGGGGCGATCGCGCGCGGCGGGGTCGCGTTCACGACGCCGGCCGAGCCGGACGCGGCCGCGCGATCGCTCGGACTCCGAGGCGCCTACTATGACGAGCGTCGCGAGGAGGAGGTCCGCTACACCGCGGGCCGCACGCGGCCGGCGCTCGCGGTCGCCTTCTTCGCCGGCGTGGTCGCCGGGATGTTCGGGATCGGCGGCGGCGTCTTCAAGGTCCTCGCGCTCCAGCGGTTCCTCGGCCTGCCGATGAAGGTCGCGACGGCGACCAGCAACTTCATGATCGGCGTCACCGGGGCGGCGGGGGCGAGCATCCTCCTGCTCGCCGGGTTCATCGACCCGGTGATCGGGGCCCCGATCGCGCTCGGCACCGCGGTGGGAGCGGTCGGCGGGGCCCGGGTCCTGCCGCGGCTTAGGAACCGGACCGTCGGGTGGCTGTTCGTGCCGGTGATCGCCGTCCTCGCGGTCGAGGTGATCCTCCGGGGACTGGGGGTCGGATGAGCGCGCCGGAACCCCCGGGGAACGGCGCCGACCCCTCGCTCGGCCGCCTGCCGCCGCCCGTCTACGAGCGGATGGCGCTCGTGCTCCTCTTCGGACTGCTCGTCGCCCTCGGGCTGTTCGCCGGTGGCCTGATCGCGCTGCTCGAGAGGGCGTCGGGGACCTCGGCCGGCGGCTGGGTGAGCCCGAACCCGCTCGACCGCGACCTCGTCCTGACCCGCTTCGTGCACGGTCTCGCGCAGGGGAGCCCGACGGCGTACCTCACCCTCGGGGCCTATGCGCTGATCGCGACGCCGGTGCTCCGGGTCGTCGCCGGGACCGCGGCGTTCTACGCCCACGACGAGCGTCGGATGGCCGCCCTGGCGGCGGTCGTCCTCGTCATGCTGCTCGTCGGGCTGCTCGTGCTCGGACCGCTCGTCCGCTGAGCGGGGAGCGCGCCGCCTCCGCGACGCTACGCTCCGGCGCCGAGCTCGGCGAGCGCCTCGCGCACGCTGCGGACGCCCTCGTCCGCGAGCGCGCGTGCCTCCGCGGCGTCCTTCGCCTCGGCGGCGATGCGGAAGATCGCCTCGGTCCCGGACGGTCGCAGGAGGAACCAGCCGCCGGGCCGGTAGACCTTGAGCCCGTCGGTCGTGTCGACGTGCGCGCCGCCCCGCTGGAGGCGTTCGCCGAGGCGGGCGAGCAGCTTCTCCCGCAGGGGGATCGGGCAGGCGACCGTCTCCTTGACGAGAGGGTAGCTCGGCACGTCGCGCAGGACGTCGGCGAGGCTCCCGCCCTTGCGGGCGAGCAGGTCGAGCGCCGCCGCCGCGGCCATCGCCCCGTCCCGCGCGAGCTGGAGCCCGGGGACGATCAGGCCCCCGTTGTCCTCGCCCCCGAAGACGGCCCGATGCTCGCGCATCGCACGAACGACCGACGGCGAGCCGACGCGCGTGTAGACGACCTTCCCGCCGAACGGGGCGATCGCCTCCTCGACGGCGCGCGAGGTCGACACCGGCACGACGACCGTACCGCCCCCCGCGCGCTCGACGGCGTCCCGCGCCAGCGCGGCGAGCATCGTCTCGCCGGCGACGTAGTGGCCGTCCGCCCGGACGAACACTGCGCGGTCGGCGTCGCCGTCGTGCGCGATCCCGAGGTCCGCCCCGATCGACGGCACGAGGCGCAGCAGGTCGCCGAGGTTCGCTTCGGTCGGCTCCGAGCGTCGGCCGGGGAACGTCCCGTCGACGTGGCCGTTGAGCGTCACGGTCCGGCAGCCGAGACGGTGGAGCAGGCGAGGGCTCGTCGGGACCGACGCGCCGTTCCCGCAGTCGAGAGCGACCCGGAAGCGCCGCGCGCCGATCCGGGCCCGGTCGACCTGCTCGAGGATCCCGCGGAGGTAGCGCTCGGCGCCGAGCGAGTCGCTCTCGACTGAGCCGACCCGCTCGAACGGGACCGACGGCGCGGCGCCGCGGTCGACCGCCTCCTCGATCCGCTCCTCGGTCTCCCGGCTCGCCTCGAGCCCGTCCGCGGCGATGCACTTGAACCCGTTGAACTCCGGAGGATTGTGCGACGCGGTGACGATCACCGCGAAGCCGGCGCCGACCCGCGGGACGTTGTACTGGATCGCCGGGGTCGGCAGTAGCCCCAGTTCGATGACCCGGTGGCCGGCGAGCGCGAGCGTCGAGCTGAGAATCCGGGCGAGCTCCGGGCTCGACGTCCGCCCGTCCCAGCCGACCGCGACCGGCCGGTCCTGGGGAGCGACGCTGGCGATCGCGCCGGCGACGCGGGTCGCGAACGGCGCCGTGAGCGTCGTTCCGACGACCTCGCGGATGCCGTTCGTGCCGAACAATCTTGTCATCCGACCGTTCGGGGACAGACGAGGCGCGGTATATGAGGCGCGAGCGGGAGCCCCGTCGTGACGACGGCGGTGCCGCCCTGGGGCACGTTCGCCAACGGCTTTGCCGCCTCCCCGCTGCCGGTACGTGGCCGCGGTCCCGCCGCGCTGGCTGGTGGACGAGATGCTCGGCCGTCTCGCGCGGTACCTGAGGTTCGTCGGCGGTGACGTTGTCTACGTGCAGGGGCTCGCGGACGAGAAGGTGCGCGACCGGGCGAGGGCCGAGGGCCGGGTGCTCGTCACCCGGGACCGCGAGCTCGCGCGTCGCGTCCCCCACGCCGTCCTGCTGACGAGCCCGCTCCTCGGCGAGCAGTGGGCGGAGCTCCGCCGACAGCATCCCGAGATTCCGACCGATCTGCGCTTCGAGCGGTGCACGCTCTGCAACGGGGCCCTCCGCGCGCTTCCTCCCTCGGCGCCGGACCCCCCGGACCGACGCGGCCGGCCCCTCCGGCACGCGCCCGGGGTGCCGCGGTACGGCTGCGAGGCATGCGGCCACGTCTACTGGGAAGGGACCCACACGGCGAAGATCCGCGCTCAGCTCGCCGACTGGAGTACGAGGAGCTGACGTGATCCTCGGTGCCGTCGAGCCGTCCGGGGAGGCCCGGGAGCTTGCCGTCCTGGAGCTGGAGGGAGCGCTCGCGGCCCTCGGAGGCCGGCCGACCGGGCGCAGCGTCGCCGGACTGCGGGAGGTGGAGGTCCCGGACGAAGGGTCCCTGGTCCGGCTTGCGGGCCGCCTCGCCCTGGCGAGACGGACGCTCGTTCCCCTCGACGCGGTCGGTGGCCTCGAGCGGAGCGTCCGTGACGCAGGGGCCTCGAAAGCCTCCGCGGCGTTCCGCCGGGTCGGCGCCCCCGGTCGCGAAGCGGACCCCCGCCTCCGGGCGCTCGGGGCCGCCTACGTCGC
>JASHSA010000182.1 GCA_030037035.1 Thermoplasmata archaeon | reverse complement strand
GCGTCGCCTTCGACTCGAGGAGGTAGCCGCTGCAGGCCCGGCCCTTGGCTGGCCAGGCCCCGCTGCTTCCCAGCACCGTGAGGTCGACCACGGCTCCCTCCTGGTCGCGCACGGTCGGCGTTTCGATATACCTTGGCCGGGCTCCGGGCGACCCACGGGCCGCAGCCTCGCCGGTCTCGAGCGGCCTCGAGAACCGGCCCTCCGGAAGGGAGGGTATACGTCCGACCCTGCGCCGGCCGCGCCTTGGGATCGATCGAACAGGCTGCCGGGGTCTACACCGACTCCTCGATCTCGCCGGCGACCGGGGCTCCCTTCAGGCTCGAGGCGATCTCGGAGAGCGTGCGGAGGTGCTCGTCGACGTCCTTCTCGGAGTGCTGCACGGAGAGCGTCCACTGCTCGTCCGCTCCGGTTCCAGAGGGGATGAGCCCTCGGTTGAGACAGAGGTAGTAGTAGAGCATCGACCGCTCCCCGTCGACCGTCAGGAAATCCCGCCAGTTGCGGACCGGCCGGTTCGCGAACGTCACCGTGCCGGAGACCCCGTCGGCGGAGACGTACGCCGCGACGTGCGCTTCGCCGAGGATCTCGCGGTAGCCACGGGCCAGCCGTGCGTTGAGCGTCGCGCTCCGCTCGAGCGCCTCGTCGGTGAGGATGTGGTCCAGCGAGGCCAAGCAGGCCGCCATCGCCATCGGGTTCGAGTTGTAGGTTCCGGCGTGCGCGATCTTGCGCGGGCCGACCTCGTCGAGCAGCCCCGGTCCCGCCGCGACGGCCGACATCGGGACGCCGCACGCGATCGACTTCCCTAGGGTCATGAGGTCCGGCCGGACACCGACGCGCGCGGCGCCCCCGTGAGGGTACTTCGCGCCGGTCTTGATCTCGTCCAGGATGAGCAGGGCCCCGAGCTCGTCGCAGAGCTCTCGCAGTCCGGGGAAGAACCCGGGTTCCGGGAGCACGAAGCCCATGTTCATCGGGATCGGCTCGGCGATGATCGCCGCGAGCTCACCCCGATGCTCGCGGGCGATCCGGCGGGTCGCCTCGAGGTCGTTGAACGGCGCCACGAGCGTTCGTTCGGTGAGCTCGCGAGGGATGCCGGGCGAGGCGGGGGCCGACGCCGGACGTTCGGCGGGGCCGGCGACCTCGGCTCGCGGCTTGACGCCGACCAGCAGCGAGTCGTGCGAGCCGTGGTACGAGCCTTCGAACTTGAGGACGTAGCTGCGCCGGCTCACCGCCCGGGCGATCCGCACCGCGTGGTGCGTCGCCTTGAGCCCGGTGGTGCTGAAGCGGACCTTCTCCATGCCGAAGCGTCGGCAGATCCTCTCGGCGACCTCGGGAGTCCTCTCCCACTCGTAGCCGTAGACCGAACCGTCCTCGAGCTGGCGACCGAGCGCCTCGACGAGCTTCGGATGGGCGTGTCCGCTCTGAAGGGAGCCGAAGCCCATGTTGAAGTCGAGGTAGTCGTTCCCGTCGGCGTCCCAGATCGTCACCCCACGGGCCCGCGCGATGTAGAGCGGGTGCGGCGAGACGTACCGGTAGTTGGAGTGGACCCCGAGGGGGGTCCGTCGGGAGGCCGCCTCGAACAGGGCCGCCGACTTCGGCGTGCGCCGGCGGAACTCCTCCTCGGCGGCGACCAGGGACGCATTCATGCAGCGCTCGGACGCACCCGAGTTCCGGGCGCGCCGGCGGCGAAGGGATGGTGGGCTACAAGAGGCGAACGCGTGCCGCCCGGCAGGGGCTGAGTCTGCCACTGTGGGGCGCAGGGGAGCGGCAGGTCAGTCGAGCTTGAACAGGGTCTTGGCGTTCCCGCCGAGCAGCAGCGCTCGGTGTTCCGGTTCGAGGTCCGCTCCCTCCACCAGGGTGAACGCCGACTCGAGGGACTCGAGGGGCCAGTCGGAGCCGCACAGGAAGCGGTCGGGCCGGCCCGAGGCGACGACCGCAGACTCGACCCGCTCGCGCGCCTGCTCGAAGGCCCGGTCGAAGTAGGGAGCGCGGGGCGAGCCGAGGAGCCCGGAGGTGTCGGCGAAGACGTTCGGATTCTTGTAGACGACCTCCGCCGCCTCGTCGATCCAGGGGTTCCCCAGGTGGCAGAGGACGAAGCGGACGTCGCGGTACCGGCCGGCGACCTCGTCGACCTCGAGGGGCCGGGCGAACTTCAATAGGCCGAGACCGTCGAGCGTGTCGCCCTGGTGGATCAGGACCGGAAGGCCCCTGCGGTGGGCGAACTCGTAGAGCGGGCCGAGACGCGCGTCGTGGGGGTAGAACGGGCGGTAGCCGGGGAAGATCTTCAGGCCGACGAGACGGGGTTCCTTCTCGAGACGCTCGAGGGCGGCGGAGACCCCGTCCTCCCCCTGCGTCGGGTCGACCGTGGCGACCGGCAGCAGGCGGCCCTTGCTCTTCTCGGACCAGCGGCGGCCCTCGTCGAGCGCCTCGCGGAGCGACGGCGCCTGGAAGATCTGGATCGCGACGGCGTGCGTGATGCCGTGGCGGTCCATCTCGGCGAGCAGACCGTCCACGGTGTAGTCGAGGTCGGGTCGGTAGCCCGTCCTCCGGACCTCCGGCCACCAGGCGCTCAGGTGGACGTGGGCGTCGATCTTCCCGGCGGGGGCCATCGGGGGAGGGACGCCCCCGCTCAGGGTGAGGATTTCGGTACGCTCGCCGAGGTCACCGGCACGTCGACCGAGCGCCGCTCGTCACGACCCCGGATCTCGTAGGCCCGCGCCTCCCGGGCCCGGCGGCCCCGCCGGTACTCGGAAAGACGCAGGTCGTGCGCGACGACGACCTCCATGAGACGGGCGAGGCCGGCCTCCGAAAGGTCCGCCGGGGGGATGCCGGAGTCCATCCTCCAGACCAGGAGGCGGTCGTCCTCGGTCGAGTTCCTGCGGGGTCGCACGAAGAGGTCCAGCGCGACCTCCGGGTCGGTCCAGGAGGCGGCGCGGAGCTCGCCGTCGTGCAGGAGGATCTCGATCCCTTCGTCCCAGGCGTGGGCCCGCTCCGGCCAGCGGTCCCGGTCCCGGACGAGCACGAAGTGCAACGTCCCGCCGAGCGCCACGAGGGTCAGGCCGAACCCGACGAACGCGACGCCCACAAGCCGGGAGCCGGCGGCCGTCAGCCAGAGCGCGCCGCCCGCGCCGGCGCAGACGCCGCCCAGGCCGAGGAGAAGGTAGCGCCCCAGTTCGGCCGGGCGTCGGCGGCGCCTCCGGAACCGGTCCGCCTCGTCGGCGCCGATCAACAGGGAGGCGCCGTGTTCGTCTGCCGGGATGTCCTCGGAGGGGTTTCCCGCGCCGAACTCCATGCTGGGGCCGTCGGTCGAGGTCCGCTCCCCGCTTTAACGGGCGCGAACCGGTTTTCCTTACCTGAACGGTCGTCGGACCTCGCCGGAAGATTTGATACGCGGCCTCCCGCTTCCATGCCCGGGGAGCCGTTGACCGACGCAGGGGAGTGGCTCAGCTTCCCGGACGCGCCCAAGATCGTCGTGCCGCCGCCGGGACCGCGCTCCCGGGCGATGCTCGACGAGCAGGCCCGCCTCGAGACCGAAGCGGTCGGCTACCCGCACTACTTCCCGATCGCCCCGAAGATCGCGCGCGGCTCGACGATCGAGGACGTCGACGGCAACCGCTTCATCGACTGGGTCTCCGGCATTTCGGTCCTGAACCTCGGGCACCGTCACCCCCGCCTCGTCGCCGCGCTCGAGGCCCAGGCCGAGCGGATCTGGCACGCCCTGGAGCTCCCCACCGAGGCGCGCCTCCGGTTCCTGAAGGCGCTCGACGGAGCCCTTCCGGGCGACCTCCGGCACCACGCGAGGATCTTCCTGACCGTCACCGGCGGCGACGCGGTGGAGACGGCGGTGAATCTCGCCGACCACGCCCAGAAGCGGCACGGGACGGTCGCCTTCTCGGGGGCGTACCACGGGGTCCACGGGGGAGCGGCGAACCTCACGAGCGGCCGGCGCTACCGCGCGCCGAACGCCTTCCCCGGCGGAAGCGTCGTCCGGGTGCCGTATCCGGATCCGTACCGTCCGGTGCTCGGGGCCGACGAGGGCGCCGCGGGGACGATCGCCTATCTCGAGCATCTCGTGAACGACCCGCACTCCGGGGTCGACACCCTCTCCTCGGTCCTCGTCGAGCCGATCCTGGGCGAGGGCGGCTACGTCGTCCCGCCGGACGACTTCCTTCCGTCGCTCCGCGAGTTCTGCGACCGGCACGACCTCCTGCTGATCGCCGACGAGGTCCAGACCGGCCTCGGCCGCACGGGCAAGATGTGGGCGGTCGAGCATGCGAACGTGACGCCGGACCTCGTCTGCGTCGCCAAGACGATCGGAGGCGGGCTGCCGCTGTCCGTCGTCGCCTACCGGAGCGACCTCGTCCCCGACCTCCCTCGCGGGTTCCATCTCGGAACGTTCCGCGGGAACCCTCTCGCGATGGCCGTAGGAGCGGAGACGCTCGCCGTCCTCTCGGAGGGGGAGCTGCTCGACCGGACGCGGCACCGCGGGGCGCGCGTCCTCGAGCGCCTTCGGGAGCTCGCCGGCCGCCATCCCGCGCTGGGCGACGTTCGGGGTCGGGGGTTCATGATCGGCGCGGAGTTCGTCCGGGACCGGCGCAGCCGACAGGCGTGGGGCGACCGGGCGAAGGCGATGCGGTCGGCGCTCCTCGCGCGAGGGGTCCTGATGCACACCGCGGGGGCGTGGGAGCAGGTGCTGAGGTTCATGGCGCCGCTCGTCATCGAGGACGAGCTGCTCGACCGGGGGTTGATGGCGTTCGAGGAGGCGCTCCTGAGCCTGGAGAGCGCTCCGGCGGTGACGCGGACGAGCGGTCCCGTCGGCCCGCGTGCCTCCCCGGGAGAGCTTCGCCGGCCGCCGGAGCATGCGGCCCCCGTCCCGGGCGTCCCTCCGGTCCCGGGTCCGACGCTCGAGGGCGTGACCCGGACCGGCGCCTAGCGCGCCGGAGCCGGCCGCCCGTAGCGGGAACAGAACACCCTATCTGCCGCTGCGTTCCCTCGCCCGCAGCCGGGAGCCGGGGTGCAGAGATGGCGCTAGACCTGTGGGAGCAGTCGTCGGAGGATGTACGGGAGCGCTGGCGGGACATCGCGCGTACGCTGCGCGATACAGGGGACGCCGAGATGCTGCCGCGGGCCCTCCAGACCGCCTTCTGGTTCGGCGTCGACGCCGCCGGAAGGTCGGGGACCCCCCGGTTCGAGGGTACCCTTCGTAGCCTGCTGCC
>JASHSA010000028.1 GCA_030037035.1 Thermoplasmata archaeon | reverse complement strand
GCGGAGTCCGTCACCGTCACCGACACCGTGTAGGGCGAACCGGAAGCGTCCCCGAGCGCCGGCGTGCAGCTGAACGACGCGACGTCGCCCGGCGTGCCGCATCCCGAAGGCAGGCCGCTCCAGGCGTAGCTGTCGCCGCCGGAGCCGCCGCCCGCGACGGCGGAGATCGTCGTCGCCTGGCCTTCGTCGACCGGGTTCACCGTCGCCGACGCGCTCGCGCTCAGCGCCCCGTTGACGACCAGCGAGAACGAGCCGCTGACCGTGTTGCCGTTGCTGTCGGTCACCGTGACGCCGACCGTGTACGTTCCGGAGGTCGAGGGCGTGCAGGCGAACGACGCGACGTTGCCGGCCGAGCAGCCGCTCGGGAGCCCGCTCCACGAGTAGCTGTAGGCGCCGGAGCCGCCGGCGGCGTTCGCGTAGATCGTCGTCACCTGGCCCGCGTCGACCGGGTTCACGCTCGCCGACGGCGAGGCCGTGAGCGCAGGGTCGACGGTCAGCAGGAACGCGGCGACCGCCTGGGACCCGACCGAGTCGGAGACGGTCACCGAGACGGTGTACGGCGAGCCCGAGGAGTCTCCGGGCGCCGGTACGCACGCGAACGACGCGACGTCGCCCGGCGTGCCGCAGCCCGAGGGCAGGCCGCTCCAAGCGTAGTTGTAGCCACCGGAGCCGCCGCCCGCGACGGCGGAGATCGTCGTCGCCTGACCTTCGTCGACCGGGTTCACGGTCGCGGAGGCGGAAGCGGTCAGTTCGCCGTTGACGACCAGCGAGAACGAGGAGGTCGCCGTGTTGCCGTTCGAGTCCGTGACGGTCAACGTCACGGTGACCGTCCCCGCCGCTACGGGCGAGCAGCCGAATGACGCGACGTCGCCGGCCGAGCATCCGCTCGGGAGCCCGCTCCAGGCGTAGGAGTAGCTCCCCGAGCCGCCGCTCGCCCCGCTCGTCGAGATCGTCGTCGTCTGGCCGACGTCCAGCGGGTTCGGGGTCGCCGACGCCGTCCCGGCGCTGAGCGCCGGATCGACGACGAGCGTGAACGACGCCGTCACCTGGTCTCCGTAGGAGTCCGTCACGGTCACCGAGACCGAGTACGGCGAGCCCAGGCTGTCGCCCGGGGCCGGCGTGCAGCCGAACGACGCCACGTCGCCCGGCGTGCCGCAGCCGCTCGGCAGACCGCTCCAGGCGTAGCTGTAGCCGCCCGTGCCGCCGCTCGCGACCGCCGACATCGTCGTCGCCTGACCTTCGTCGACCGGGTTCACGGTCGCGGAGGCGGAGGCCGACAGCGCGGCGAGGACCTGCAGCGAGAACGAGCCGCTCGCCTGGACGCCGTAGGTGTCCGTGACGGTGACCGAGACGGTCGACGTCCCCGCGACCGTCGGCGTGCAGCTGAACGACGCGACGTTCCCCGGCGAGCCGCAGGCGGCCGGTAGACCGGACCAGCTGTACGTCGAGTACGTCCCCGTGCCGAGGCTCGCCCCGGCGGAGATCGTGGTCGCGTCCCCGGCGACCACCGGGTTCGGGCTCGCGGAGGGCGCCACTGTGAGGTGCGGGTCGAAGACGACCGAGACCGCGCCGGCCGAGCCGTGCTGGACGAACGCCCCTGCCGCGGCCTCGTAGCCGGTCGCCGCGGCGGTGTACGTGTACTTCCCGTACGTTTCCGAGAATGCGATCGACGACCCGGTCGAGCTCGACGTCGACGGGTTGGAGCACGTGCTGCCGCTGACCGTACAGCCGGCGTCACCGACGGTCGGCGTGACCGTCACCGACCACGATGTCCCGCCCGGAAGACCGCTCTCGGTGAACGTCGTCGCGTACGTCAGCGTGTTCTGCGTGTAGTTGCCCGCGTCGATGACGCCCCAGCCGGTCGCGAGGTCGAAGCCGTTCTTCGCCTCGTAGTCCGCGACGAAACCGTCGGCGCCCGTGCCGGTATTGACGTCATAGAACGAATGCAGGTAGAGGTCGCCGGAGTACTGGAGCTGGCCCATGGAGTACGCTCCGGCGTCCAGGTAGCCGAGCCAGCCCTGCCCGGCCTTGTGGAGGGCGGCATCGATCGTCGCGATGACACCGCCGGTGACCTGGGTCGCGATGCTCGTGCCGATGAAGTAGGTGTACCCGACCGTCGGCGCGGAGCCCGAGGTCAGCCCCGTCTCGATCGGCGAGACCTCGGTACACTTCGACGAGACGATGCACGTGAAGTTGAACGAGTACGGACCGACCTCGAGGTTGATGATCGTATCGTTGGCGATCGCCGCGATATCCGGCTCGCACCGATAGTCTCCGGACTTCACCGCGTTACAGACACTGCTCGCGTCGGCCGAGTTGTTGGTGTACGAACCCCGGGGCAGGGCCGTCGACGAGGCGAGCCCGCCGGTGCCCCCGTAGGTGCTCGTGAACCCATCGACCGTTCCGGACTTCTCGTACCAGCCGACCTCGCCGGTGCCGACGCCGTAGTACGGAGCCGCCTCCCACGCGGTCGTCCCCTTCGGGAGGTCCGCGGGGCCCCGCGTGAGCTTGTTGACGTTGATGTAGGCCGTCGTGCCGCCGACCGCGATCGTTCCTGCGGTCGTACCTGCCTGGCCCGCCGGGGGCTCGACGGTCGTCCCCGAGTCTCCCGTAGCGCCGAGCACCGTGATCCCCCGCGCCTCGGCCTCCTTGACCAGGCTCTGCCAGGTCGACCCAAGGCTCGACGTGGAGCCGGTCGTCCAGGAGTTGGAGATGACGCTGACGTTCTCCATGTCGGTGATCGTGCTCGCCGTGTCGAAGCCACCGTCGGTGCTGTAGTCGCTGGTGGAGGGGCTGAGCAGGTCCGTGAAGACGGTCTCGATCGCGGCCGTCGTCGCCGCTCCCGAGAACGTCTGGATGACGTTCGCTCCGGGGGCGAGGGCCCCGAGCGCGGAGACGTCCAGCGTGTTCTCTCCCTGCGCCTCGTCGTCGTCGCACGCCGCCGAGTAGCCGTTCGAGCCGGCCGGATAGGCGTACGAGTAGCCGGAGGAGATCGCCATCGAGTAGGCGGTCGGATGCGGCTCGCCCGACGGGATCGAGTTGTTCCAGAACGACGTGACGTCGGGCATGAAGAAGTCCCAGGCGTCCTCGCCGCTCGTGACGTGCTGCGTGCACCAGTAGTTGTAGAAGTCGTCCGACCCACAGGCGCTGGTCGGCTTCGACGACGAGTAGCACGCCGGGTCGCTCCAGAGGATCGCCGCGACGGTCGCGCCCTTCGGGTAGCCGTACTTCTCGAACAATCCGGTCTCGTTGTACGTCACCTGCAGGTCCGGCAGCTCGACGAAGTCGCCGCAGATCGTCGTGTCGCAGGTCTTGCCGGACTCGGTGCTGAGGTTGAGGTTGACCGGCTTATCGTAGGTCAGCGTAAGGCCGTTGGACGTCACCGTCGTGGAGGCGAACGGGTTCGACGAGCTCCCTGGGGACTGCGGCTGTACGGCCGTCTGGGCCCCGTACAGGGCGGAGGGGAGCGCGCTCACCTGCTCGAGCGGGGCGTAGGTGTTCAGGTACTGCGAGTAGTCGCTGAGACCCTGGACCTCGAGGATGTACGGCGCCAGGGGGGACGGGATCGTCGGCGCCGAGGTCGGGGCGTAGAACGGCTGCCCGCTCGGAGAGAGGTACGACGCGATCGTCGTGTGGAAGAGGGAGGAGACCTGCGCCGGCGTCGCCTCGAAGTTGACGGCGAGACGGCTCGAGTCCGTCGTCAGTCCGTAGACGTGGTACGACTCCAGGTAGGCGACCAGGGAGTTGTAGACCGACGGAACCCCGCCGAACTCAGCGTTGAACTGGGCTTCGTTGACGTAGGCGTGGTACTCGGGCGAGCTCGGGTCCTGCAGCTCGTCAAGGAGCGTGTTGAGCCGAGAGGCGTTGCTGAACTGGAGCGTGATCAGGATGTTGACGGTGCCGGCCGGGGTCCCGCTTGTGACGAGTGGACCGCCGACGTACGTCGCTCCCGCGAGGCCCATACCCGGTTCCGTGTACGGCGCCGCGACGGTCAGGGCAGCGCTAAGCTGCGCCGGCGACCACGACGGTCCCGAGACGACCGGCGACGCCGGTGCCTGAGGACTGGACGACGGCGCCGCCGTCCCCACGCTCATTCCTGCTGTCAATACCCCGGCTTCGGCGACGGCGAAGCCGGCGATCGCGACGACCGCGATGAGAATGCTCAGCGCGGCGACCCTGCTCCCACTAACCTTCTGCATCGAGTGCCCCCCCCGTTGGTCCCTGGCCGCTTCCCGAACGGCCAAGCTGAAGGGATTCGTTCCGACTACAAATAACGGTAGGATGCGACGAGGCGATGCCGGAAGCGCCGGAACCGCGGCAGGCGGCCTCCTTCGACGTTCGTTACGGTGACCGTGAGGACGTCAGCAGGACGGGCCCGCTCGGCGTCAGCTAATAAGCACGTGAGCGTGAGTAAATCCGATGGCGACGGCGGTAGCGAGCCGGGCCGAGTGGATCTCGGCCGAGCGCGTCCGTGAGCTCGGACGGTCGGTCGCCGATCCGGAGGGATTCCGCGCGCGAAGGGCGGACGCGTTCGAGCGATTTCTCCGGCTCCCGATCGAGCCGGACCCGCTCTACCGCGGCTACGGCTACTTCACCAACGTCGACCTCTCGGGTCTCGACCCCCAGGCGAGCGGCTCACCGGTCGTGCTCCCGCCGGCCCCCGAAGGGACGGTCCGCGTCGTGCACGACGCCTCGGGAAGCCGTCTGTCGCTCCCCCCCGCGCTCACGGAAGCCGGGGTCCGGCTCTCCGCTCTAGGCCGGACGACGGACGCTCGATCGCTCCAGAGGTTCTACGAGATCGAGGAGGCTCCCGACCGGCTCTCCGCGCTCTCCAACGCGCTGATCAACCGCGGCTACGTCCTGGAGGTGCCGGCACGGCTGCGCTCTGCGGTCCACGTCCAGGACCTGACGATCCTCTCCCGCCCCCACGAGGCGCTCTCCGTCCGCCGCCTGCTGCGGGTCGGCGAGCAGTCCCAGCTCCTCGTCTCGGAGGAGCTCTACAGCACGGCGGACGACCCGAGCGGCCAGCGGTTCTACGCGTCGAGCTCGGAGCTCGAGCTCGGCGGCGGCGCGAAGGTCGTCTACGTCGGTCATCATGCCCCCGACCTCCAGGCGGTGTCGGTCTACCAGCGCGCCGCGACGACCGGCCCCGGCTCCCGGCTCGCCTGGATCTGGAACGGGCTCGGGGGGTTCCGGACGAAGGCCCGGAACCGCACCCGGCTCGTCGGCCAGGGCTCTCAGGTCGACGACCTGCAGATCTTCTACGGCCGGGGCGAGCAGTCCTACGACAGCGCGGTGCACCTCACGCACGAGGGGACCGACACGCACGGCCAGTCGATCACGCGAGGGGTCTTCACCGACCGGGCGCGCGGGATGAGCCGGGGGCTCGTGCGGATCGACAAGCACGCGAACAAGACGCTGAGCTTCATCTCCGAGCATGCGATGCTGATGTCGCGCGGCGCGCGCTCCGACACGATCCCGATCCTCGAGATCCTCTGCCGGGACGTCAAGGCGACGCACTCGACGAGCGTGCACCCGGTCGACCCCGAGCAGGTCTTCTACCTCGAGTCGCGCGGGATCGCGGAAGCGGACGCGGTGCGGATGATCGGCGAGGGGTTCCTCTCCTACGTCCTCGACCGCTCGCCGGTCGCCGGCCTGCGCGAGCTCGTCTACCCGACGCTCGAGGCGCGTTGGGAGGGCCGGGAGGTCCCCTGGACCGGCGACGCCCGCAGCGCGCTCCCGGAGCTCGCGGTGACCGGCAGCGAGAGCGCTCCGGAGTGGCGCTTCGACGCGAAGCTTCGCTGACGCGATACCGTGCCGATCGTCCTCGAGCCGGAGCGACTCCCCCGCGCCGTCCTGGAGGAGCTGCATCGGACGCTGCGGGAGGAGCTCGCCGAGACGCTCGAGCTGATCGCCCACCCGCGCGGCGCGGTCCTCGACCCCGCGAGCCTCGAGACGGCGCGCGAGCTGGTCGAGGCGGCCCGGGCGAGCCTCGAGAGGCCGGGAACCCGCGACGCCCGCGCCCTCGGGGAGGAGGCGAACCTCGCCTACGCGACGATGCTCGCCGCGATCGACCTCGTCAAGTCCCACACCGACGTGCCGAAGGTCCCCCCGCCGCGCCCGGCGCGGTCGACGCCGCCGTGAGCGTCGCGGGGCGTACCGGAGGTCCGCGGGCGCCTTACCCGACGGCGCCGGTCATCTCGAGCTGGATCAGGCGGTTCAGCTCGAGCGCGTAGTCGACCGGCAGCTCCTTCGCGAACTCCGCGAGGAACCCCATCAGGATCAGGTGGATCGCGTCCGACTCGGAGAGGCCGCGGCTCATCAGGTAGAAGATCTGCTCCTCGCCGATCTTCCCGACGACCGCCTCGTGGGTGATCGTCGCGTCCTCCTCGTGGATCTCGTTGTACGGGTAGGTGTCCGAGCGCCCGAGCTCGTCCGGCAGCAGCGCGTCGCAGCGGACCGCCGCCTTGACACCGGTCGCGCCGGGGGCGACGTGCAGCAGGCCGCGGTAGCTCGTCTGGCCGCCGCGGATCGCGATCGACTTCGCGACGATCTTGCTCGACGTCTCCGGGGCCGAGTGGACCGCCTTCGCGCCGGAGTCGATGATCTGGCCCTCGCTCGCGAACGCGATCGACAGGATGTCCGCGCGCGCCCGGCGGCCCTTCAGGTAGACCGACGGGTACTTCATCGTGATCTTCGAGCCCATGTTGCCGTCGACCCACTCGACGAGCGCGTCCTCGTAGGCGACCGCCCGCTTCGTGACGAGGTTGTAGACGTTCTTCGACCAGTTCTGGATCGTCGTGTAGCGGATCTTCGCGCTCGGCTCGGCGACGACCTCGACGACCGCGGCGTGCAGCGAGTCGGTCGAGTAGATCGGGGCGGTGCAGCCCTCGAGATAGTGGACCTTCGCCCCCTTGTCGGCGATGATCAGCGTCCGCTCGAACTGGCCGACGTTCTGCGCGTTGATGCGGAAGTACGCCTGCAGCGGGATGCCGGCGTCGACCCCCGGCGGGATGTAGACGAAGCTGCCGCCGCTCCAGACGGCGCTGTTGAGCGCGGCGAACTTGTTGTCGTTGTACGGGATCACCTTGCCGAAGTACTTCCGCACCAGCTCCGGGTGCTCGCGGACGGCGGTGTCGGTGTCGGTGAAGATCACGCCCTTCGCGGCGAGGTCCTCGCGGATCTTGTGGTAGACCGTGCCGCTGTCGTACTGGGCGCCGACGCCCCCGAAGAACTCCCGCTCGGCCTTCGGGATCCCGAGCCGCTCGAAGGTGTTCTTGATGTCGGCCGGCAGGTCCTCCCAGCGTCGCTCCGGCTTCTTGCCGGTCGGGTCGGCGTAGTACGTGTAGGCGTCGAAATCGATCTCGGCGAGGCTCGGCCCCCAGTCGGGCATCGGCCGCGAGACGAAGTGCTCGTAGGCGCGCAGGCGGTACTCCAGCATCCAGGCGGGCTCCTGCTTGAGCTCGCTGATTTTGCGGACGATCTCCCGCGACAGCCCCTTGTGGAGACGGACCTGGTACGTCTCGGGGTCCTTGAAGTCGTAGCGGGTGTAGTCGAGCGGAGTGATCTCCTGTGCCGTCTGAGCCATCGACCCCTCAAGGAATTCCAACACCGATATGTATTTAAATTCGAGGTCGCCCGGGTCGCGACAGTGCGTCCCTCTCGAAGCCTCGGGGGGTTCGGGGCGGGTGTGTAGGACCCCGCGCTACAGGTTCGCGCGCCGTCGCGACCCGACCGTTGCGCCCTGGGCTCTCTCGGGGACGCTCCCGAAGATGCGGGCGACGTTGCCGAGAGCGTCGACCAGGCGGTCGACCTCCGCCTCGGTGTTGTAGAGGTACGGGCTCGCGCGGGTGAGCGCCGGTACCTTGAGCCGCTCCATCAGCGGCTGGGCGCAGTGGTGCCCGGCACGGACGCAGACCCCTTCCGCGTCCAGGATGCTCGCGACGTCGTGCGGGTGGGCGCCGGCGATCGAGAACGAGACGACGGCCTCCCGCTGCTCGACCCGGCTCGGGCCGAAGACCCGCAGGCGGTCGCCGAGACGCTCTTCGCTCGAGCGGACGATCCTCGCAAGCAGGCGCTGCTCGTGGGAGCGCAGCTCGTCGAAGCCGACGTGCTCGAGGTAATCGATCGCCTTCGCGAGCGCGATCGCGCCTCCGACGTTCGGCGTCCCGGCCTCGAAGCGCGCCGGGGCGTCCTGGTAGGTGACGCGGTCGGTGTGGACCTCGCGGATCATCTCGCCGCCGCCCATGCACGGAGGGAGCGCGTCGAGCCGGTCGCTCCGGCCCCAGAGCACGCCGACCCCCATCGGGCCGAGCATCTTGTGCCCGGAGAAGGCGACGAAGTCGACCCCGAGCCCGGCGACGTCGAGCGCGCGGTGGGGCGCCGACTGGGCGGCATCCAGGACGACGACGGCGCCGTGGTCGTGGGCACGCTCGGCGATCTCGCGGACCGGGTTGACGGTCCCGAGGACGTTCGACACATGGGTCAGCGTGACGACCTTGACGTGGCCGGAGGCGAGGAACGCGTCGAGCTGGTCGAGCTTGAGCCGCCCCTCCTCGTCGATGTCCACGAAGTCGACCCCGACGCCCGCGTACTCGCGCAGGAGGTGCCAGGGGACGATGTTGGAGTGATGCTCCATGATCGTCGCGACGACGCGGTCGCCTCGGCGGAGCGTCGAGCGGCCGAGGCTCGTCGCGACGAGATTGATCGCCTCGGTCGTCCCGCGCACGAAGACGACCTCCTGCGGATCCTTCGCGCCGAGGTGGCGGGCGACCCTCGCCCGCGCGGCCTCGTAGGCGTCGGTCGCCTCGACGCTCAGCGCGTAGACGCCGCGGTGGACGTTCGCGTTGGAGAAGCGGTAGAACTCCTCCTCGGCGTCGATCACCTGCTTCGGCTTCTGCGACGTCGCGGCGGAGTCGAGGTAGACGAGCGGCTTGCTCCCGACCTCTCGGGCGAGGATCGGGAAGTCGTCGCGGAGGCGCTCGACGTCCATCGAAGCGGGTCCTCTGCGGGCGCTACGCCGACGCTCCGGGGACCCCTACGCGCACCCAGTCGTAGCCCTTCGCCTCGAGCTCCTCGGCGAGCTTGCGGTCCCCGGAGAGCGCGACGACGCCGTCGACCATGACGTGGACGCGGTCGGGTTTCAGGTACTTCAGGATCCGCTGGTAGTGCGTGATCACGAGGATGCCGGCGTCGGGCCGGTGGAGCTTCGCGACCGTCTCGCCGACGGCCTTCACCGCGTCGATGTCGAGGCCGGAGTCCGGCTCGTCGAGGATCGCGAAGATCGGTCGGAGCGTCGCCATCTGCAGCACCTCGACGCGCTTCTTCTCTCCGCCGCTGAAGCCTTCGTTCAGGGAGCGCTTGAGGAGGCTGTCGTCCATCTCGAGGTAGCCGAGGTGCGTCTTGAGGTCCCGGTCGAAGCCGGTCGGGTCGGCGTCCTGCGCGCTGTGGCGCTGCATGTAGGAGGTCCAGAGGAACTTCGCGAGCGACAGGCCCGAGACCTCCTGCGGGTACTGGAAGCCGAGGAACAGGCCGGCGCGCGAGCGCTGTTCGACCGGCATGGCGAGGAGGTTCTTGCCGTCCAGGAGGGCGGTGCCCTTCGTGACCTTGTACTTCGGGTGTCCCATCAGGGCGTAGGCGAGGGTGCTTTTCCCCGAGCCGTTCGGGCCCATGAGCGCCGTCAGCTCGCCGCTGCGCAGCGTGAGATTGACCCCCCGCAGGATCTCCTTGCCGGCGACCTCGGCGTGCAGGTCCTCGACGACGAGCGTGTGCGGGCTGCCCAAGGGAGTAGCGACCATCGCGTCGTTTTGGAGCCGATACCGTTATTTAAACATGGCGCGGTGAGTAAATTCCGACGATGGTCGCTGCAGCGGAGAAGCCCGCCGAGGCGCCCCCGGAGGCCGGGCTGTTCGACCGGACGCGGGGCAAGGTCCTCGACGAGCTCGCGAACGGTCCCAAGACGGCTCGCGACCTCGCGCACCGGCTCGGGATCCAGGAGAGCGCCGCCCGCGGACACCTCGACCGCCTCGAGGAGCGCGGCTGGGTCGTTCCGACGTTCCGCAAGGAGGGCGTCGGTCGACCTCGCAAGCGCTACGCGCTCACCGCGCTCGGCCAGGACCAGTTCCCGAAGAAGTACGACCTGATGGTCGACGCGATCGTCGACGGTCTCCTCGCCCACGAGGGCGAGGGGTACGTCAGCGCGGTGCTCGCCGAGGCCGGTGAGCGCGTCGCGAAGCTCGTCTCCCAGGACCTCACGCCGGGAAAGTCGGTCGAGGAGAAGGCCCACCACCTCGTCACGCTGCTGAACCGCCTCGGCTTCCGTTCCCACCTCGAGAAGTCGCCGGACGGCCGCGTCCGCGTCGTGCGCACGAACTGCGTCTTCCGCACCAGCGCCCTTGCCCACCCGTTCCTCCTGTGCGATGTCTTCGACAAGCACCTGACCGAAGCGCTGCTCGGCGAGGTCGGCATCGACCTCGAGGATTCGATCGGCCGCGGAGGTCTTCGGTGTTCGCATCTGATCCAGCTGCCGTAGCCCGCGCGTCGCCCGGCCACCGCGTCGCCGGGCCACTTCCCGGGACGCTTTCACCGGGGGAGACGGTCGGCGAGACGCCGCTCGTTCCCCTGCGTGCGGTCGCGCGCGAGGTCGGCGGCGAGTTCGAGCTCTGGGGGAAGCTCGAGTCGGCGAACCCGAGCGGCTCCGTCAAGGACCGAGCGGCGAGCGCGATCGTCCGTGCGGCGCTGGCCGACGGCCGGCTCGCGCGCGGGACGCTCCTGGTCGACGCGACGAGCGGCAACACCGGGGTCGCCTACGCTCGGCTCGGCGCCCAGCTCGGCTTTGCGGTGCGCCTCTACGTGCCCCGCAACGCGAACCCTGCCCGCCTCGCGTCGATGCGGGAGTTCGGCGCGGAGGTCGTGCTCACGGACCCGGCCGAGGGGACCGACGGCGCTCGACGCGAGGCCGCGGCCTTCGTCGACGGGGACCCCGCGCACCGCTTCTTCGCCGACCAGTACAGCAATCCGGAGAACCCACGCGCGCACTACACGGGGACCGGGCCGGAGATCTGGCGGCAGAGCCGCGGGGCCGTCTCCCATCTGGTCGCCGGCGTCGGGACGGGCGGAACGATCTCCGGAGCGGGCCGCTACCTCAAGGAACGGCGGCCGACGATCCGGGTCGTCGCGGTCGAACCGACCGGACCGATGCACGGGCTTGAGGGGCTGAAGCACCTTCCGACCGCCGTATGGCCCGCCACGTACGATGCCAGCGTTCCGGACGAGACCGTGCGCGTCGACACGGAGGAGGCGATCGCGACGGCCGGACGGGTCCTCCGCGAGGAGAAGCTCGCGGTCGGGCGCTCGGCCGGGGCGGCGATCTCCGCCGCGGTCGGCGTCGGCGCGAGAACCCCCGGCGCCTTCGTCGTCGTGATCGTGCCCGATGCCGGCTCCCAGGGACCGGAGGCCGGACCGTGAGGACGCTCCAGCTGCGACGCGCGGCGCTCGACGAGATCGAGCGCGAGGCGCGCCACACGTATCCGGAGGAGGCGTGCGGGTTCCTCTTCTCGCCTCCGGAGTCCCTCGACCGGCCGACGAGGTCGGTGACGACGACCGAGGTCGCGGCCAACTCCTACGCGGGGGAGCGGGGCCGGCGCTTCGTGATCACCCCGGAGGAGCTCTCGGCCGCGGAGCGGCGCGCCGAGCGACGCGGCGAGCTCGTGAGCGGCTTCTACCACTCGCATCCGGACCATCCCGCGCTCCCGTCGACGTTCGACACGGAGCACGCCTGGCCGTGGTATGCCTACCTCGTCGTCTCGGTCGACCGCCGGGGCGCCTGCTCGGCCGGGGTCTTCGAGCTCGACGACGAGCACGGCCGCTTCGCGGCGCGCGAGCTCGAGGTCGTCGCCGACCTTCCCGAGGTCGCCGCGCCGAGGAGCGGGCTCCGGACGGAGGCGTAGTCCGAAAGGAGGGGTTCATGCCGCAGACGACCGTGAAGATCCCGACCCCGCTGCGATCGTTCGCCGACGGAAAGGCCGAGGTCGCCCTGGACGCCGAGACGGTCGGCGCCGCGATCCGCCGTCTCACCGACGACCACCCGGGGCTCCGCCGCCACCTGCTCACCGGCGACGGCGCCCTCCGCAGCTTCGTCTCGGTCTACCTCAACGACCGCGACATCCGCACGCTGCAGCGGGACGCGACCCCGGTCGCCGACGGCGACGTCGTCTCGATCGTCCCCGCGATCGCGGGGGGCACGTCCGGCGAGCTCCGCGCGTCGTCCTCCTCGAGGGGCGGGACGATCGCCCTGGCCCCAGAACGCCCGTTCACGCAGGACGAGCTCCGTCGCTACAGCCGCCATCTCCTCCTTCCCGAGGTCGGCGTCACGGGCCAGCACGCGCTCCGCCGCGCGAAGGTCCTGCTGGTCGGCACCGGGGGCCTCGGCGCCCCGGCGGCGCTCTACCTCGCCGCGGCGGGCGTCGGAACGATAGGCCTGGTCGACTTCGACGCGGTCGAGCTCTCCAACCTCCAGCGCCAGGTCCTCTACTCCACCGCCGACGTCGGCCGGCCGAAGCTCGACGCCGCGCGGGCCCGTCTCGAGGGCTTGAACCCGACGATCGAGATCGTCCCCCACGGGGCCCATCTCGACGCCTCGAACGCGCTGGACGTGCTGAAAGGCTACGACGTCGTCGTCGACGGGACCGACAACTTCCCGACGCGCTACCTCGTCAACGACGCGTGCGTCCTCCTCGGCAAGCCGAACGTCTACGGCTCGATCTACCGTTTCGAGGGCCAGGTCAGCGTCTTCGACGCCCGCCGCGGGCCGTGCTACCGCTGCCTGTACCCTGAGCCGCCCCCTGCGGACCTCGTTCCGAGCTGCGCCGAGGCCGGCGTGCTGGGCGTCCTCCCGGGGGTCGTCGGCGCGCTGCAGGCGACCGAGGCGATCAAGCTGATCGTCGGGGTCGGCGAGCCGCTCGTCGGCCGTCTCCTCCTCTACGACGCGAGCTCGATGTCGTTCCGGCAGCTCCACCTCGAGAAGAACCCGGGGTGCGTCCTCTGCTCGCCGAAGGCGACCCAGCACGGACTGATCGACTACCCGGCGTTCTGCGGGGTCGCGAACTCTGCTCCCGCTCTCGGCATACCCGAGGTGACGCCGGAGGAGCTCCACGACGAGCTCGCCCGGCCCGACCCTCCGCTGCTCGTGGACGTGCGCGAGCCGGAGGAGCTCGAGATCTCGCACCTCGAGGGCGCCCTCGCGATCCCGAAAGGCGAGCTCCCCGAGCGGGTCGACGAGCTGACCCGCGCCCGCTCCGTCGTGCTGTTCTGCCGCTCCGGGGGACGCTCGGCGGACGCGACCAAGACGCTCCTCGACCTGGGGTTCCAGAACGTGCGCAGCCTGAAGGGCGGGATCAACGCCTGGGCCGAACGGGTCGACCGCTCGCTGCCGACGTACTGATCG
>JASHSA010000181.1 GCA_030037035.1 Thermoplasmata archaeon | reverse complement strand
CGTTCGTCGTGGGCGTCGAAGGGGACGCCGTACATCCGCGCCTCCTCCTCCCACCAGGACGACACGACGTTGAGGGCGAGCCGTCCTCCGCTGATGCGGTCGATGTTCGCCGCCTGCTTGGCGAGCAGCGTCGGAAGGTGGAAGGTCGGTCGCACCGCGACCATGAGCTCGAGCCGGCGGGTCACGGCCGCGAGGGCGGCGGCGGTCGACCAGGCGTCGAGCGCGGGGGCCCGCACGCCCTTGATGTCGTTCAGGTTCAGTTCGGCGACCAAGGTGAGGTCGAAGCCGAGCTCCTCGCTGCGGACGGCCAGCTCGCGCACGTACGGCCAGCTCGCCTCCATCCGCTCGTCCTCCACGTTCCGGAGCCAGCCGCCGAAGACCGGCAGCCAGTAGCCGAAGCGGATCGGCCGGCGCTCATCGGCGGGCAACGTCGATCGTCTCCTCGAGGAAATCGACCAGGCGGACGAACGGGTCGAAGCCGACGACCTTCGGGGCGTCGGCGACGAAGTTCGAGAGCGCGTTCACGTCGTAGTAGTAGATCCCGCCGTCCCGGTCGTCCACGAGGTACTCGATCCCGCCGACGTCGATCCCGGCGGCCTGGGCGATCGACTCCACGGCGCGGACGATCTCGGCCGGCGGCTCGTATCCCTCGACCCGGAGGCCGGCCTTGCTCGCCTCCACCACGCAGCCGGGGGCCGTCAGATCCTGGCCGCTCGTGGTCTGGCAGATGTCGGCCGGGCAGAGGTCGAACGTCTGGCCGGTCAAGTAGACCCGGATGCCGTAGAGGTACCGCCCGTTGAGGGTCTCCACCCGCGTGATGAAGCCGCCGCGCGCCGGGATGAACTCCTGCACCAGACCTACGTGGTCGAATCCCAGCGCGAGCTGACGGCCTTCGACGGCCCGCCGGAGCTCCTCCGGACGCTCGAAGCGGACCACGCCGGCCCCGCTGCCCCCGATGTTCGGCTTGACAACCACCGGGAACCGAAGGCCCTGGGCCGCGTCGGGAGCCTGCTCGGGAGCGTGGATCACCCGGCTCCTCGGGAACGGCAAGTCGAGCGACCGGAGCAACGACAGCTGCAACGCCTTCGAAAGCTCGTGGCGGAACGCCTTCGACCCGTTGATGACCCGCGTGCCGAGCGACTCGAGGTAGCCTAGGTAGCTCAGCGTGTAGAACAGTCCGCTTCCGTGCTCGCGACGCCACGCCGAGGGGCTCATCCGGTTGAACAGGACCGGCCAGGACGGTTCGCGGGATTCGGGGTCGAAGAAGTGCTCGGGGGCGTGCAGCTTCACATAGTCGATGCCTCGCCGATCGAGCTCGGCAAAGACCTTCTCGAACCACGCCGGGTGCTCGTAGAGGATGGCGAGGTCGGCCGATCGCCGGCCGGGTTCGGGGGTCGACCCGGGCCGGATCGCGGACTTGACGGCGCTCATGGGCACTCTGCAACGGCTGCGGGGCAGCGACCTCGACGCAACGGCTCGACCCGAGCGAGCGCCATAAAGCTGACGTTCCGCACAGTCTTCGCACACCTCGACGCTCTGCGCATCCGCCCGCCTCACTCGGAACGCGAACGACCGGGGTCCTGCGATGCGGTCCTGGGTCCGCTCGGGTCAGGCGAATTACGCCCCTCCGATCGGCTGTCGGCGCGTCGGGACGTCTCGGCCTCGAGGATGCTTGGGGTCGGGTTCGCCACTTAGGGTTGTCGACGCGGCTCGAGTCGGCGGGAGCGGACTCGGCGTGGCGCCTTCCCGAGCAGATTCGTGGGAGTGTAGCCTGGGGTGGGAACGCGCCGAGAGGACCTACCCGGAGCAAAGGGCGCGGGCTCGGGTCGATTCGCTCTGGGAATTGCAGACCTCTTCGAGGGGGTGATGGGGCGCCCCTACCCGCGGTGCGGACGCGTGTCGGGCACCGGCCCCGGGAGTCGGCGGTCGAGCCTGCCCTCCTACATCGCACCGAGGCTCGGGACAAGCGAATCGGCCGGTGGCCCCCGACGGCGCGATCCGCTGCGCGTCCGAGGCGGCGCTCCCCCGTCGCTATCTCGAGCTTCGGAAGTCGATCACGAGCATCACGGCTCTCCCCTCGACCGTGAGCGTCCCGCTGCCTCCGCCGGCGACCGAGTAGCCCCGGACGGGCGATACCGTGTACGGATACTGGCCGTCGCCCAGCCAGAGCGGGATCGTCGTGGAACGGCTGCCGTAGGTGACGCCGTCGACCGTGATCGACCAGGGGGTGCCCGGCCTCAACCCGGACTCGCGGATCGTGACCAGATAGCGGATCGGGACGAAGGCGACGGGGCGCACGACGGCCTGACCCTTCACCTCCACGAACCCGACCGAGCGCGGGGCGGTGAAACCGCCGCTCGCCCCGACGCGGTAGGCGTAGCTCCCGTTCGGCAGCGTCAGGTTGAGCGAGGAGTTCGTGCTCGCATGGACCACGCCGTCGATGTAGACCGTCCAGGCGGTATCGTTCGGCAGCCCGGATTCGTCGAAGGTGACGAGGTAAGCCGCGGCGAACCGCGGGTCGACGGTGTCGGGTTCGCCGTGTCGGACGGTGACCCAACCGCTCGGCGGGTCCCCGGCGTACGCCTGTCCGGAGTACGACGTCCCCGCGGCCAGCGTGTAGCGGAACGTTCCGTTGGGTACGTACGCGACGATGGTCGTGAGATACGACGAGTAGGTGGTGTCGTAGATCCGGACCGTCCAGCGCACGCCCTTGTTGCCCGGGAAGCCGTACTCGTTGAACGTGACGGGGATCCCGGCATGGAAGTGGACCGACACGTTCTCCGCCGCTCCCCTCACCGAGAACGACACGTTGCCCAACGGGCCGCCGGCGTACGGCAGGATCGACGGCTCGAGCGAAGCGTACGGACGTCGGTAGGTCCCGTTGATCATGTGAAGGATCAGCGGGCCCGACCCCCAGCCGCTCTGGGCAGGGTACGGGGTATCGTTCACCTGCCATTCGTCGTCCGTGCTGGGAACCCCCGTGGCGTAGAACGAGACGGGGAAGGTCTCGTTGAACTCCACCGGAATCACCTTGTCGGACCCGCTCACCGTGATCGTGCCGACAGGAGCGGCCACCGTGACATTCAGCAACGGCACGGAGGCACAGCCCGGCCCGGACAGGCCCCACGAGGAGAAGTCGATCACGTAGCTCGTGTAGTTGAACGTGCCGTTCGGGAGCGCGGCCCAGAGGGTCCCGCCCGAGTACGTCCACGGTGACGGCCCTCCCCAGGGCGTCGTGTCGATGCAGAGGCCCCACGGCGTGCCGTTCACGTCGTAGCCGTACGGCTGGAACACGACCAGGTAATCCGGCTCGAACGGCAGCGAGACGTTCACCGCGCTACCGTTGACGACGAAGGTCGCGCTCGCGGCGAGCTGCGCTCCCGGGTTGGTCACGGGCCTCCCCGGGATCACGAGATACCCGTTCGCGGTGTAGGTGCCGTTCGGCAGCACGCTGGCGCCGGAGCCGCCGGCCGTGCCCTGGAAGTTCCAGCCGTAATCGGACTGCGAGCCGACCTCGACGACCCACGTGTCGTTGCTCGGCGCCGCGACAGAGACGGAGACGCGGTACAGCGCGAACGGGACGATCGGAGCGTAGTCCCCACCGACCGTGATGTTCCCGTCGTTGTTGAACGGCAGGTCCCCGAAGGGGTCCGCGGCAGAGCCGTAGTTCTCCCAGAAGTTGCCGCCCTGCTGGCGCATGCCCAGGATGTTGCCGACCAGCGGGAACCAGGGAAAGCCGGCGGCATACGCCGCGTCGGACGCCGGTTCGGGGGTGACGTTCCATCGGTCCGCGTACGTCACCGGGGGCGCCTCGATCAGCGACCACCAGTCGCTGGTCGGGGTCCACGCGGCGTTCCCGTCCAGGAGCCAGAACGCATTGTTGTAGACGAGCGCCCCGTCGGCCATCAGCTGAAGGCCGACGTCCGGAAGCTCGAGACCGCCGCAGTAGCCCGGGCAGCTCGGGAAGAAGACCACGGTGTCGTTGCTCCGGAAGGTGTTCCCCCATATCGTGACGGTCGAGGCGCCGTAGCCCGCTCGGTCGTAGACGAAGAGCCCGGTCCCCCCGCTGATCTCGAACGTGTCGTTCGCGACGAGGACGTTCTTCGACTGGAACACCATGAGGTCGGAGGCGTCCACGCCTCCGAGACGGTAGGCGAACCAGATCCCGGTGAACGTCGCGTTGACGATCGCCACGTTCTGCGCGTCGACGACCCAGGTGGCGAGCCCGAGAACGTTGGGAACATCGAGCAGAGTCGCGCTCGCGTTGAGCCACGGTGGGGCCGGGGCCCAGAACGTCGCCGGGGTCGCGGCCACGCTCGCGGAGGTCCCGAGAAGCTCGAGGCCGGCGAACGTGGGGTAGCCGTAGTCGTTGAATCCGCCGAAGAGCGGGGAGAGACGCTGCCCCGGAAACGGGGCGGCGTCCAGCCGGTACGGCGCGGCGGCAGTGCCGGCCCCTGCGCTCGAAATCGCCGCGAGCTGGGCGTTGCTCCAGGCGAAGAGCGGCGTGTAGAGGCCCGCGGCCGGGTCGGGGACCAGCGTCACGTTGAGCCACGACGCGGCCGCACCGACCACCACGGTCCGGATCACCGGGTCGAAATCGCTCTCCAGCACGACCGCGGTGTAGGCACCGGGAGGGAGCGCTAGCGCCCCCGAGAGCCAGCCGGCCGAAGCTTCCGACGCCCCGACGAGCGGTGCCCACTGCCACGCGGGCGACGGAGCCGTCAGGTTGCCGCCGTCGGCCTCGGGTCCTAGGAAGAGGAAGGCGTTGGACGGCTCGAGCCGGACGTGCAGCACGCCGACGCCGGGGTCTCCGCCCGGCCTCCCGGTCGCATTCCACAGCCCGGAGACGAGCGACGGGCCGGTCGAGAGGTAGGCGGTGGATCCGGCGTACCACACGTCGGCCCCGGACGCGGTCTCGCCGGTCTCTCCGCCGGTGTCGTAGGCGGCCGGGATCGCCTGGTAGCTCCGCGTCGATGCGTTCCAGTAGTCGAGCGCCATCGAGGCGTCCGCCGCCAGCAGGTCGGTGGTGCTCCCGCCGCCGGGCCCGCCGATCACGAACTCGAAGTCGTTGGGCAACCCGACCGGATCGTAGTTGTAGCCGTCCGCCTCGTACTCGGCCGAGCCGAAGGTCGCCGTACCGCCGGAGCGGAAGACGACGTAGTCGTACGAGCCGGACGTGGTTCGGGTCGCGTTCGAGAGCGTGTAGTTGAAGAAGACCGCGTTGTTCCCGTCGATCACGGTCGAGTTCAGGTAGAGCGTGAGTGAGAACGGATACGCGATCGTGATCGTGGGACCCAGGGCGTAGTAGAACTCCGGATCGACGAACGTACCGTTGGGGCCGTACCGCAGAAAGGTGGTCGAGGTGAACCCCGGCCAGAACGACCAGACGTTGTCCAGGAACTGCAGCTCGTGCAGCTGGCTCGCATACTGCACGACATTCTGGGTCCAGAACTGGTTCTCGATCCCGCCGGTCTGGTTCGAACCGTCCAGGGTGACGTTCGTCAGGACGGCGTTCAGCTGGATCCCGTACGCATCCGGGGCGCCGTTGTCCATGTACTCGGGCTGCAGCCCGCCGGTCGAGTTCGTACGGAAGGTTCCTTCCAGGCTCGTCGAACGAAGGATCGTGGGCTGCACGACGCCGCTCTCGTTCGAGAGACCGAAGTCGGCAACGCCGAGCGGCGCGGGAGCCTGCGCGTAGGACGGTTCGACATGGCCCCCCGTCTGCGCGACGGGCGGAGGTGCGGGGCCGGACCTCGGAACGTAGACGTAGCGGCTTGGAATGCCATCCTGCGTCGACCACGCGAGCGCGGCGCTCGCAAGCGCCGAAGCGCTGACCTCGTTCGAGGACGCCAGCGATGGGGCAGCACCGGACACGGCGGCCGAGGACCGGCCTTCGGCGACGCCCGTCGCAGGCGGAGGGACCGCCGAGCCCTGAGCGGCGGCGGGTACCCCTCCCAGGATCTGGAGGACGAGAACCGCCGCGAGGAGGACCGCAGTGAGGGCAGTCGGCGCCAGGGCCGGTGTAAAGCGTGTTTGATTTTTGTCAAACATGATTGACCATGGGGCGGACCCTTATCAGCTTCGCGCATCCGCAGCCCCTCCGCACCACGCAGCGACGCGGGCTCTGCGGCGCGGCCGAGATTCGGTCAGGGCAGCCGCTCCGACCCGGTCGTGGCCGTCACCGGGGACCTCCCCTCCCTTCGAACGAGCTACCGTCCCGTCGCGCGCCGATCGAGCCCAGGTGGTGCGGTGATGAGGGGGTCTAACCTCGGTCTCAATCGGACCGCCCCTCGATCTCCCCGGCCCCCCTGTGGAAGACCTGCCGGCCCGAATCTCCCTCCTCATCGAGCGGGTAGGGCTGGAGCCGGCGGGTCGATGTCTCAGGCAGCTCGGACCCGGCGAGGCGACCGGTATGCCGCCGTGTTGTTCGACCTGTTCGGGACGCTCGTCGCTACCGGGGACAAGGCGAGTCGCGAACGCTCTCTGGGAGAGATGGGCCGTGCCCTCCGCGTCGACCCGGGTGCGTTCACGCAGCGCTGGCTCGATCTCTTCGACGCACGTGTCCTCGGCAACCTCGGCTCCCTCGAAGAGACGATCGAGCGCGTGGCGAAGGAGCTCGGCGGGGCCCCGACCGCCTCGGAAGTTCAACGCGCGGCGAGGATCCGCTTGGACTTTTCCCGGCGACTCCTTGAATCCGACCGCACCCTGCTCTCGGCCCTGGACGAACTCCGAGACGTCGGCCTCCGCCTCGCCCTGGTCAGCGACACCTCCGAGGAGACGGTCCGGCTCTGGCCCACCTCTCCCTTGGCGACGCGCCTGGAGGTCGTGGTCTTCTCCTGCCTCGAACGCGTGCGGAAGCCGGCCCCGAGGATCTATCGAGTCGCGCTGGATCGATTAGGGCTGCCTCCGTCGGAATGCGCCTTCGTGGGCGACGGCGGAAGCCATGAGCTGACCGGCGCCACCCGAGCCGGGCTCACCGCCTACCTCTACCGATACCCGGGCGAGCGGCAGGAT
>JASHSA010000180.1 GCA_030037035.1 Thermoplasmata archaeon | reverse complement strand
GCCGACCGCGTAGCCGCCGAAGCCGAGCGCGACGATCAGGACCGCGAAGTTCACGACCTGCCGCGCCGGCAGGACGATCGCCTTCGACGGCATCCAGCCTTGGAGCTTGAGGAACGCGATCACGCTCCCGGAGATCGAGATCGCCCCGATGACCGCCCCGGCGACCGAGAGGTAGGCGGTGGCGCCGCGCAGGCTCGTCAGCAGCTCGACCCCCGCGATCGCCGCCGCCGCCCCGCCGCCCATCCCGTTGAAGACGGCGACCATCTGGGGCATCGCGGTCATCTTCACGACCCGGGCCCAGTAGTAGCCGGCGCCGCCGCCGAGCGCCACGCCGAGGGCGATCCACGCGAAGTTCGAGAGCCCCGGCGAGAAGAACGTCACGGCGACCGCGATCAGCATCGCGGTGCCGGCGTAGACGATCCCGCGGCGCGCCGTCGCCGGCGAGCTCATCGCCTTGAGGCCGAGGATGAAGACGACGATCGCGACCGTGTAGACGGCGTCGACGACGTCGTGCGCGACGCTCGTCACGGCTTCGTCCCCCCGCGCTTCGCGCGGTCGAACATCTCGAGGATCCGCTCGGTGACGGCGTAGCCGCCCGTGACGTTCATCGCCCCCATCACGACGGCGACGAACCCGACGGCCCGCTCGAGGTCGCTCGTCGCGAACCCGAGGGCGACGATCCCCCCGACCAGGACGATCCCGTGGATGAAGTTCGAGCCGCTCATCAGCGGCGTGTGGAGGAGCGTCGGGACCCGGCTGATCACCTCGTAGCCGGTGAACGCGCCGAGGATCGCGATGAACAACGCCGTCCAGAGGTCCGCGGCCATCGCCCTACGCCTTCCTCTCGGCGAGCAGCGCGGCGGTCGGCGCATGGACGACGGCCCCGGCGCGCGTCAGGAGGCTCGCGGCAAGGATCTCGTCGGCGAACTCGCCGACGAGCTCCCCCTGCGCGTCGAGGAGGAGCCGGACGAACGACTCGAGGTTGCGGGCGTACATCTGGCTCGCGTGGAAGGCGAGCTGGCTCGGCAGGTTCAGCGGGCCGGCGACGGTGACGCCGCCGATCTCGACCGTCTCGCCGGCCTTCGTGAGCTCGCAGTTGCCGCCGGTCTCGGCGGCGAGGTCGACGATGACGGCCCCGTCGTGCATCCGGCCGACCATCTCCTTGCGGACGAGGATCGGCGCCCGTCGCCCGGGGATCGCGGCGGTCGTGACGACGACGTCCGCGTCAGCGACCGCCCTCGCGAGCATCTCGGCCTCCTGCGCCTTCTCCGCGTCGGTGAGCTCCCGCGCGTAGCCGCCGGAGCCTTCCGCGTTGATCTGCAGCTCGAGGAACCTCGCGCCGAGGCTCCGGACCTGCTCGCCGGCGGCGCGGCGGACGTCGTACGCCTCGACGATCGCCCCGAGACGCTTCGCCGTCGCGATCGCCATCAGGCCGGCGACGCCGGCGCCGAGGACCAGCACGCGCGCCGGCCGGATCGTCCCGGCCGCGGTCGTGAGCATCGGGAAGAACTTCGCCGTGAGCTCCGCGCCGAGGAGCATCGCGCGGTAACCGGCGACGGTCGCCTGCGACGAGAGGACGTCCATGCTCTGCGCCCGCGTGATCCGCGGGAGCAGCTCGAGCGAGAACGACGTCAGCTTCGCGTCGCGCAGGCGGGCGACCCCGTCCAGGTTGCGTGCCGGGTTGAGCAGCCCGAGCACGATCGTGCCGGCCGCGAGCGGCTTCAGTTCGGGACCGCTCGGGGCCTGCACGCGAAGCACGACCTGGGCCCCGCCGTAGAGGCCGCTCCGGTCCGCGACGATCTTCGCCCCGGCGGCGGCGTAGTCGGCGTCCGGATACCGCGCGCTCTCCCCGGCGTCGCGTTCCACCCGGACCTCGTGCTTCGCCTTCGTCAGGCGCGCGACGACCTCGGGCACGGCGGCGACCCGACGCTCGCCGGCGGCGCTCTCCTTGGGAACGGCGAAAACGACGACCATGGGCGACGCGGGGGAGGTGGCGCGCGGAGATTATACGGTTGATGTCTCCCCGGACCGACGGAGCGCCGGAACGCCCGCGCGCCGGAGGGCGAACGCTCAAGCGCGAGCTCTCTCCTCCCGAGCGGATGCCCTCCGTTCGTCGTCCGGCCGGCGTCCGCGACGTCTTCGACCGCGTCGTCTGCGGCGACGCTAAGGAGGTCCTCGACGGCCTCCCCGCGACGAGCGTCCACCTCGCGATCACCAGTCCGCCGTACAACGTCAAGATCCCGTACCGGGGCTACACGGACGACCTGGCGCCGGAGCGGTACCTCGCCTGGCTGCGGGAGGTCTGGCGTGCGCTCTACCGCACCCTCGTCCCCGGCGGCCGGTTCGTCCTGAACGTCGCGCCGACCTCGATCAAGGACTTCCGCCCGATCCATCACGACCTCTCGCGCGAGCTGCGCGAGCTCGGCTACATCATGCGGACGGAGATCATCTGGTACAAGCAGACGATGGGCCGGCGGACCGCGTGGGGGAGCTGGAGGAGCCCGTCCAATCCGCACATCGTCCCGTCGTGGGAGTACGTCCTCGTCTTCTGCAAGGAGCGCTGGCGACTCGACGGCGACCGGCGCCTCGCCGACATCGGCGCGAAGGAGTTCGAGAGCTTCTCGGACGGTTTCTGGGCGATCCCGCCGGAGCGGCACCGCCAGGGACACCCGGCGCCGTTCCCGGAGGAGCTGATCGCCCGCCTCGTGAAGTTCTACAGCTACCGGGCGAACGTCGTCGTCGACATGTTCGGCGGGACCGGGACCGTCGCCGCGGTCGCCCGGCGGCTGGGCCGCCACTACCTGCACGTCGACGCCTCCGCCGAGTACTGTCGCCTCGCGGCCGAGCGCGTCGCCCGCGCGAGCCCGCCGCCGGACGCGCCGGTCCCGGCGCCCCGGCTCGTCGGGTTCGACCGCGTCCCGGACCTCACGGCCGCCCGGCCGTGAGACGGGCCCCGGCGAGCCGCCGGACGGCGGAGGGGAGCAGCGCGTAGCCGAGCCCGTAGAGCCCGGCCGCCCACGTGTCGATCGTCATCTGTCGCTCGTCCGGGTGCTCGGCGAGGTAGCGGAGATACTCCCCGGCCCGTCGCGCGACGCTCCGGCGGGCCCCGCCGGCGGCGATCTCGCCGACGATCCCGTTGCCGAGCTGCATGCGTCGGTAGTGGACCGAGAGCCGCCGGAAGTACGTGGCGAAGTCGCTCCGGCCGTGACGGGCGGCGAGGTCGGCGAGGTCCGCCTCCGACGTCACGGCCCGCTCGAACCATCGAGGGTCCGACATCATGCTCCAGCCGGCGTGGCGGTAGCGCGTCAGACGACGGTCGTCCAGGAAGAGGCCGACCGGCTGGAGCGCGGCCGCGAGGAAGAGCAGCGTGTCGGCGAGGTAGCTGCGCCGGAAGACCTCGCCGAACTCCCCGTCGAGCAGCTCGCGGCGCAGCGTCATCGAGCTCGAGTTGAACGTGGCGAACGTGCGCCGGACCCCGACCTCGTAGGCGCGCTGCCGTTCTTCGGCCGGCACGTAGACCTCGCCGAGCTCGTCGAACCCTCGGTCGACCTCGTGGAGACGCCAGCGCTCCAGAGGAAGCGCCGCGCCCTGACGGTCGACGACGCGGACGCGGTTGCGGTAGTAGCCGACGTCCGGGTGGGCCGCGAGGACCGCCGAGAGGCGCTCGAAGCGCTCCGGCTCGAACGCGTCGTCGTCGTCCAGGAACGTCACCCACGGCGCGGTCGACACGGCGAGCGCCCGAGCCTGCTTGCGGCCGATGAGGCTCTCCTCGTCGCGGAAGATCGTCACCCCGGCCGCCTCGAGGGCCCGGTCGATCTGCGGGTCGGCGTAGTTCGTCGAGACGATCACCTCGAAGCGGTCCCGGGGGATCGTCTGCGCCTCGACGGAGCGGACCGCGTTCAGGACGAACTCCTTGCGCCCGTAGACCCCGATGATCACCGCGAACCGCGGCTCCGCCGGCATCGACGGCTCACCCGGGGGCGAGGGCGGGGAGGTTCGGCGGGGGGGCGTCCGGCCGGTCGTCGGCGAGCGGGAGCCGCCGGACGAGCTCGCGCACGGCGAGCTCGAGGAGCGGCTCGAGGTTCCTCGTGTCGGCGCGATTGTAGCGGACGAGGCGGTCGAGGGCCGCGGAGCTGCCGCGTCGGTACTCGTGCCACAGCGCGACCGCGGCGCGTCCGTCGATCCCCTCGACCCCAGCGCGGCCGCCGAGGCCGACGGTCGCCTCGATCCGCTTGAGCCCTCCGGCGAGGCCGAGGCGGTAGAGGAGGAAGCGCAGGTCGATGTGCACCGGCGGGGCGACGAACCGCGGGAACGTCGTCTCGAGGAACGGCACGTCGAACCGGCTCCCGTTGAACGTGACGAGGAGCGGGTACGTCCGGAGGTACGCGGGGAGCTCCTCGAGATTGTCGTCGGCGACGAACGTTCGGGTCGCGCCGCCGCCGTGGACGGTCACGACGGTGACGATCCCCTCGTACGGCGAGAGGGAGGTCGTCTCGATGTCGAGGAACGCGGTCCGGCGCCGGAACTCGGGGTAGAGGCGCCAGAGCTCCCGGTCCGGGAGCCGCCGGCCGAACCACGGCGCGTCCCCTTCGGCGAGGGCCCGCTCGCTCGCCGCGATCGCCGACGGGAGCCCGGCCGCCGCGCGCGGCGGGAGCTCCCCGGACGCATGCGCCGCGAGCAGCTCGTTCCAGTCCCGCACCCCGCGATGCCAGAGCTCCGCCTCCGTGGCGGGACCGATCCCCGGGAGATGGACGAACGTCGCGCGGAGCAGCGTAGGCTCGGCCACCTCCGCCGCGACGCGTCGGCCGCCTTTAGCTCCCGGCCCGTCGGCCTACGGTCGCGGGTCCGCGGCGTCGACCGGCAGCGGTCCGATCGGCGCGATGAGCCGCTTCACCTCGGCCCAGAACTTCGGGACCTCCGCCCGCGGAAGGCGGGCGCCGAAGATCGGCGCCCGGCACTCGGCCTCCAGCAGCTCCGGGTCGTCGGCGTCCCAGACGAGGCGCACGGACCAGTCCGCCAGCTCCTCCTCGTAGGCGAACACGCGCTTGCGCGGGTCGGTCGGAACGGGGTTCGGGGCGAGCAGGTCGAGCGGAGGCGCCGGTGGGGGAGGAGGTCCCGCGGTGAGCATCGTCGGCGCCGGCGGAGGAGGGACCTTCAGACGGATCCACGCAACGACCGGCCAGCGGCTCCTCGCGACCCCGAGCGACGGCACGGCGGCCCGAGCGCGCCGGACGACTAAACGGCGGCGGCCGTGCGGCCCGGCGCGAGGGAGCGGTTCCGGGGAAAAAAAGAACCACACGCGTTCTGTTTAACTGCCGAGCGCGACCAGGTAACGTAGCTGCGGGCGTTAGTGGCCGCGGGCTGAGCGGATCGCCCGAAGGCTTTCCGCGTACACCCCGGCTCTATCGAACTCGTCTTCTACGAATGCCCTTAGAGGTCTCTCTTTTTCGAGGGGGTTTCGGGCTTAGATGCTTTCAGCCCTTATCCCGTAGCGCGTGGCTGCTCAGCGATGCCCTGCCGGACAACTGATGGACTAGAGGCGCCGATTCCCCGTTCCTCTCGTACTGTGGGAACCTTCTCGTCAGA
>JASHSA010000179.1 GCA_030037035.1 Thermoplasmata archaeon | reverse complement strand
ATCGGGGCATCGACCAGGAGCCGATCCGCGCCGGGAACCTCGCGTCCTTCCTCGCGCGGTCGGACTCGGACGCGCTGCTACGGGGGCACGACCCGGACATCGCCGGAACCCTGCTCTTCGAAGGCCGGCTCCTGACCGTCCACGGCTCGAGGGTCTTCTCCGCGGCGGGGCTGACGACCGCCACCGTTCCTCTCGGCAGGCGGGTCCGTCGCCTGACCCCTTCGATGCTGGAGCGGCTCGAGTTCCCGCCGCTGCCGGCTCGCCGCCGGTAGGCCAGCGGGGATCCGGCGAGCTCCGTAGCGCGCTGGTCCGAGGCGGCCAGCCCTAGCCGCCCAGTTCCCGGAGCTCGGCGTCGAGAGAACGCAGCCTCTGCGTCAGGGTCGTCCTCAATTCCTCGAGGAGCTCCCTGCGCCCCAGGCTCGCGTCCGTGCGGTGCCCGAGCATCGGTTGGCTCCCTGAGCGCGCGGACGGCCCCATCGTACAGCGCGGAAAGCTTGCCCCGCCGAGCCCCCAGAATCGAAGAGTCCTCCTGCCGTGGACGCAACAGTACTCCTGGTGACAGTCTTCGCACATCTTTGGCGGTCCTCCATACCGGGAAGGCGTCGGAGGGTGATGGAGTGTTCGCACCCACCGAGGCGGAGGAGAGTCGACGACGGTCCTGGCGAACTGTCGATCTAAGCGTCCCAGCCTTCAACGCGGTCGGGGTTCGGGCCTCGCGACAACGACGCCCGCTCTCCACGGCTGGTCGAGCCGGTCTACGCAGCTCGGCGGGACAGGCGTCGAGCGGAAGTTTCGCTAGGCCGTCCGGGCGGGAATCGGTGCTTCTCGGACCGCCCTCTCGCCTCAAAGCACCGGGGATTCGGGCGAGCCGCGAGCCGAGCCTCAGGACGGAAAGGCCTCTCGAAGCTCGACCTCACTTCTCGGCGGGATGTGGCCCTCACGGACCCGGAAGCGGAGAGGATCCGGCATCGGTGTCCCCCCCATTCCTGCGGAGCCAATCGGTTAAATACGGCTGACAGGGCTCGGAGTGGGCTGCTGACATCCGTCCGACAAACGGGCGGCCTCCGGCGTCAGGAACCAGGTAGGGTAGGAGAAACCGCCGATGTACCTGAAGCGGCTGAAGGTTCGGAACTTCAAGTCGTTCGCGGGGGCGACCGAGATCCCGTTCCAGGCGGGGTTCACGGGGGTCGCCGGCCCGAACGGGATGGGCAAGTCGAACATCTCGGACGCGATCCTGTTCGTCCTCGGGCCGACGAGCTCGAAGGCGCTGCGCGCCGAGAGGCTTCCGCAGCTGTTCTTCAACGGGGGGGCGTCGAAGAAGGCGGCGACCGAGTGCGAGGTCTCCCTCGTCTTCGACAACACCGACCGGCTCCTGCCCTCCGAGGCGGCCGAGGTCGAGGTGAGCCGCTACGTGAAGCTCGCCCCGAACGACCCGGACGGCTACTACTCGTACTTCTACGTCAACGGCAAGCGCTCGACGCAGGCGGAGATCGACGCGCTCCTCGGCCATGCCCGCCTGAGCGGCGACGGCTACAACCTCGTCCAGCAGGGCGACGTCAACAAGGTCGTCACGATGGGCCCCGTCCCGCGGCGGGGGTTGGTCGAGCGGCTCGCGGGGATCAGCCAGTACGACGAGGAGCTCGACCGCGCCGCGACCAAGCGGACGGACGTCGAGCAGAACCTCGACCGCATCAACACCCTGCTCGGCGAGGTGAAGGGGCACCTCTCCGCGCTCGAGGGCCAGCGGCTCCAGGCGATCCAGTATAAGCAGCTCAGCGAGGAGCGCCGCAGGAGCGAGGCCCGACTCGCCCGGACGACCCACCGGCTCGCCGAGCGCGAAGCCGCCACCTGCCGGGCGCAGGTCGAAACCGCGCGCAAGGAGCTCGAACGCCTGGACGCCGAGCGCACGAAGCTCTCCGCCCGCGAGTCCGAGCTCGCCGCGGAGATCGACCGGATCGAGCTGCAGATCGCCGACGCCGGGGGCGAGGCTGCCCAGAAGTTCAAGCAGGAGCTTGACGACAAGAAGCTCACCCACGCGCGGGCCGAGCAGGCGCTCGCGAACCTGCAGGAGGGCCTTGACGCCCTCACCGCTCAGGCCGACGAGCTCGCGAAGGCGCTCGACCTGGACGAACGCCAGCGCCAAGAGCATCAGGAGAACGTCGCGACGCTCGAAGGGCGCCTCGCCGGCCTCGACCGTAAGGTCGAGAGCCAGCAGAAGGAGCTCACCGCCGCGACGACCCCGGGGACGAAGCCGAACGAGCGTCTCGCGCAGGCACGCAAGCTCCAGCTCGAGCTCGACCGTAAGCTCGAATCCCAGCAGCAGGCCTGGCAGAAGGCCGTCGCCGGCCGCGAGAGCTCCTCGGCCGCGGTCCAGGGGGCGGAGCAGGCGGAGGCCCAGGCGGAGGCGGACCTCTCCGAGCGCGAGGTCGAGGTCAAGGACCTCGAGCTTCGGCTCAAGGAGAGCGCAAGGTCGGAGGCGGGCCGGGCGACCGGCGACCTCCAGAAGGAGCTCTACACCCTACGCGAGCGGGAAAAGCAGCTCACCGCCGAAGCGGAGCGTCTCGGCAAGGAGATCGCCGAGGTCGACCGCCGCTACCTCGCGCTCGACGCACGCCTGAAGGCGCGCGCCGACTCCGGCGGTCGCCCGACCGCGCTCGCCGCCGTCGACTACCTCCTCTCGCAGCGGAACCTCGGCAAGATCGACGGGATCCGGGGGACGGTCGAGGAGCTCGGAGAGTTCGACGCGAAGCACCGTACCGCCCTCCAGGTCGCCGCGGGGATCCGGTTCCAGGCCCTCGTCGTCGAGACCGACCGTGTCGCCGAGGAGTGCATCCGCCTGCTGCGCGAGGAGAAGCGCGGGCGGGCGACGTTCCTCCCGCTGAACCAGATGCTCGCCGGCCGTCCGCACGGCAAGGCGCTCCTGGCCGCGAAGGCCCCCGGCGCGGCCGGCTTCGCGATCGACCTCGTGAAGTTCGACGAGGCGCTGCGGCCGGCGTTCTGGTACGCCTTCGGCGAGACCGTCATCATGAACGACCTCGCCGGGGCGCGCGCCCAGATGGGCGGCGTGCGGCTCGTCACGCTCGGCGGCGACCTGATCGAGGCGACCGGGGCGATCACCGGCGGCTACCTCGACCCGTCCAGTCAGGGGCGAGGCGGCGACAGCCCGTCGGAGCTGAAGCGGCTCGCCGACGAGCTCCGCCAGAAGCACAGCGCAGAATCGGCGGCACGCGCCGAGCTCGCGAAGCTGACGGAGAAGATCCGTACGACCGCCGACGAGCTGGCCTCCCGGTCGATCCACGACGAAACGCACCGTTCGACGCGCGCGATCCTCGACAAGGACCTGGCCGCGGCCCGCGAGCGGCTCTCGACCGTCCGCGAGCGCCTCGGCAGGGCGGTCGACGAGAAGCGACGCGCGAGCGAGGCCCTCGGCGCGCGCGAGCGCGAGCTGAAGGGGATCGCCGAGGAGCTCGAGCGCCTCCGCGCCTCGCGACAGGAGGCCCAGGAGCAGTACCTCGCGCAGCTCCCCCAGGCGCTCTCCAGCCGCCTCAAGACGCTTCAGGAGGAGTCCCACGCCACCCAGGAGGAGCGGCTCAAGGCGAACGGTGAGCTCCAGTCGCTGCGCGCCTCGCTCGCGGCGCTGGACGGCCAGCTCGCCGCGAGGAAGAAGGAGCTCGCTCGCCTCCGCGAGGAGCTGGGGACGAAGCGCAAGGAGCTCGCGCGGACCGACAAGACGGTCCGGGAGGCGGCGAGCGCCCTCGAGGCGCTCAAGGCCGTGGAGGCGAAGCAGGGCGAGGCGGCCCGCACGCTCGTCGATCGGCGCAAGGGGCTGGAAGGGGAGCGCCTGAAGGCCAACACCGAGGTCGCCAAGGTCGAGGCGACGCTCACGAGCGGCCGGGCGCTGCTCGTCCAGGAAGAGACGCGCTCGGCCGAGGCCGACCGCCGGCTCGCCGAGCTCGAGGAGGCGCTGCGCCAGTACCCCGAACCGGAGCCGGACGAGAAGCCGCTCGCGCCCGACGAGCTCAAACGCCGGATCGCGACGCTCGACCAGCAGCTCGCGGCGCTCGGGGACGTCAACCAGCGCGCGGTCGAGGAATACGACAGCGAGAAGGCGCGCCTGGACGACTTCTCGGCCGAGGTCGAGCGGCTCACGAAGGAGAAGACGGAGCTGCTCGCGCTGGTCGCCGAGATCGAGAAGAAGAAGCGGGAGCGCCTGGTCGAGGTCGTCCGCGAGGTCGACACGAACTACCGCGCGATCTACGCCGAGCTCTCCGCCGGCGGCGAGGGGAAGATCGCCCTCGAGAACGAGGCCGACCCGCTCGCCGGGGGCCTGATGATCGAGGCCCGTCCCGTCGGCAAGACGGTCAACCGCCTCGAGCAGCTCTCGGGCGGGGAGAAGTCGCTCGCGAGCCTCGCGTTCATCTTCTCCCTCCAGCGCTACGACCCGAGCCCGCTCTACGTCCTGGACGAGGTCGACATGTCGCTGGACGCGCTCAACGCGGAGAACATCGGCCGGATGGTCCGGCGCAACTCCGAGCGCGCGCAGTTCATCGTCATCTCCCTGCGGAAGGTGACGCTCAAGTTCGCGCGCCAGCTCTTCGGCGTGACGATGCGCGGAGACGGCTGCTCGCGCGTCGTCGGCCTCGGCCTGGACGACATCAAGGACGTCGACGAGCGGGAGGCGGTCGGGCCCTCGAGCGCCCCGCCGGCCCTGGAGGCGCGATGACCGCGGAGTTGGACGCCCCGCTGTCGCTCCCCTGCGTGAATCCCGCCCCCTCCGTGGCCGGGCCCGCGCCGCCGATCCCCCGCGAGGCGGCGGAGAAGGTCCTCGGCTACCTCGTCTTTCACCGCGCGCTCCTCGCCGACGGGACGGACGGCTCCGACGCGATCCTCGAGCGGTACCTCGGCCTGATCGAGAACCTCCGCGAGGGCGTCCACGTCGTGATCTCCGACCCGGTCCAGAAGGCGACCGCGCTCCTGTTCGAGCTCGTCCTGCAGGAGCAGTTCGACCCGTGGGAGATCGACCTCGCGCGGTTCACGGAGGCGTACCTCGAGCGCGTCCGCGCCGACGGCGCGGTGAACTTCGCGGTCGCCGGGCGCCTGCTCTACATGGCGTGGAGCATCCTCTACCTCCAGTCGGAGGCGCTGCTCCGCGAACGCGACCGGCCCGAGCCGACGGACGGCGGGGAGCTCCCCGCCGCGGAGGACGACGGGGGCTACCTCTCGATGCTCGAGACGCCGGAGGCGGTCGACGTCACGTCGGCGGTCCTCGCCGCGGAGGAGCCGCCCCCGCTCCTCGGGATGGTCCGCCATCCCGAGAGCCGGCCGGTCTCGCTGCTGGAGCTCGTCCGCGCGTTCGGCGAGGCCGAGGCGGACGCCCGGTCGTCGCTCAAGCTCCAGCAGATGCGCGAGCGGCTCCAGGAGGAGCAGCGGGCGCCGCCGGAGGTGATCGTCCACGGCGACATCCCCGCGCGGGACCTCGAGGACGCCTGGCAGGAGGTCGCCCGGCATCCGGTCGGCGAGGCGTTCCCGTTCCTCGAGCTGTGGCCGAAGGAGGCCGGGCGCGACCGATTGGTCGGCGTCTTCCTCGCCGTCCTCTTCCTCGCCCGCGAACGCTCGCTCGAGCTCCTCCAGGAGGAGCTCGGCGTCTCGCCGATCCTGCTCGTCCGCACGGCGGAGCAGCGCCAGCCGGTCGTGGAGGAGGCGTAACGGTGCCGTCGAAGCTCGACGACCTCGTCTTCGAGGTCGAGGCGGTCCTCTTCGCCGCCGGTAAGCCGCTCTCCGCGAGGGAGATCGCCGCCGCGCTGAGCGTCGACGACCCCCGGCCGGTCCAGCGGGCGGTGCGCACGCTCGACGA
>JASHSA010000178.1 GCA_030037035.1 Thermoplasmata archaeon | reverse complement strand
AGGGCCGGGCGCGGCGGGTAGAGGAACTCCTTCTGGGCGATGTACTCCTTCAGGATGTCGTTCTGGGTCGTCCCGCCGAGGGCGGTGAGCGGGAGCCGGTGCGCCCGACCGACCAGGAGGTACATCCCCCACAGGACGTTCGCGGGGGCGTTGATCGTCATGCTCGTCGTGACGTCCGCGAGCGGGATCCCGTCGAGCAGGCGGGCCATGTCGTCGAGCGAGCTGACGTTCACCCCGCACTTGCCGACCTCGCCGACCGCCTCGGGATCGTCGGCGTCGATCCCGTAGAGGGTCGGGTCGTCGAACGCGATCGAGAGCCCCGACTCGCCGTGGGCGAGCAGGTAGCGGAACCGGCGGTTCGTGTCCTCCGGGGAGCCGAAGCCGCTGAACATCCGCATCGACCACAGCCGCCCGCGGTACATCGTCGGATGGATCCCGCGCGTGTACGGCGGCTGGCCCGGGTAGCCGATCCTCTCGAACCCCCCTCGGCTCGACCGGGGAGTGTAGAGGCGCTCGACCGGGATCCCGCCGAGCGTCTCGAACGCGCTCCGGCGCTCCGGGGCCTTCGCGAGCGCCGGGCCGAGGAGCTCCGCCTCCCAGCGCCGCGTCGCCTCCGCGACCGGGTCGGACCGCGACGGCGGGGCCGCGGAGCCCCCGGGCGTCGCGGCGGGATGTCGGGCGGCCGCCATCGCCGTCGAATGACCTCCCCCGACTATAACGGTGGAGGAGGTTCCGGCATCCGCAGCCCGACGAGATCGCTCCGTCCGCGGCGCAGGAGACGGCCCCCGGTCGACTCCGCGAACCTCGGGAACGCCTCGCCGGTCCAGGCGGTGTTGTCGGCGAGCACGACCGCGCCGGGGAGCAGGTGGGGGCGGACCGTCTCGAGCTCCCAGGCGAGATGGGCCGGGGTGTGAAGGTCGTCGTGGAGGAAGAGGCCGACGCCGGTGAGCTCGTCGCCGAGCTTCGGAAGGAGCTCCTGGCTCGGCCCCAGCCGGAGGTCCCAGCGCTCCCGCAGCCGCTCCGGCACGGCCCAGCCGCTCTCCCGGCCGGGGGGGACCGCGACCGACGACTCGCCGCGGGTCAGCTGCGGCCCCCGCTGGCGCAGCGGCAGGTCGATCGAGTGGAGCCGGCCCCGGCGGTTGCGTCGCAGCGCCGCGAGGAAGTGGGCGCTCGAGACGCCGCTGCTCACGCCGACCTCGACGATGTGCTCCGGACGGACGAGGCGGGCGATCGCGAACAGCTCGAACGGAGCGCGGATCTGCGCGTACGACTCCCGACCGGCGGCGAGGTGTCGGTGCCGGATCTCCTCCTCCATCGGCAGCAGCGCCTCGAGCTCCTCCAGGACGTCGCCGATCGCGCGTCGGTTCGCCCCGGTCAGCGCGGCGATCCACTCGACGTTCGGGCTCGCGCGTCGGTCCCCCAGCGCCCGGCGCGCGCGCGCGCAGGCTTCCCGGGCCTCCGCGGAGAGCGACTCGAGCCGGAGCGGAGGACGACGCGCGGTCACGGGCCCGGTCCCGCGCGGCCGACCTCGGCCTTTCTCTTGAGGTGAGCGCTCAAGATGTCGAGCCTCGCGGTCGACGCGTCGACCCGCCGCCGCTCTCGGTCGATCTCGAGCCGGGCGGCGAAGAACGGCGCGTCGACGACGAGCGACTCGTACTCGCCTCCTTCGCCGGCGACGTTCACGGGACGGACCTCGCGCGCGAGCCGCTCGAGCTCGGCGAGCCGCGCGAGCGTCAGGCGCTCGCCGAGCCAGGAGGACGGCAGCGGCTCGGCCGCGAGGTGGACCAGGAGGACCTCGAGGCCCGCCGAAAGCTCCTCCCGGACGACCGTCGCCGGCGGCTTCCTCCAGAGCGGCGCGTAGAGCCGCCGGCCGTGCCGGTCGGCGACCCGCAGGAGGCGCGCCCACTGGTACGAGGAGGCGATCGCCCCCGTGACGACCGGACCCGAGCCCGCCCCCAGCGCGCGGTCGAGCGCCGCGAGCTCGTCGGCCTCCCCGCGACCGGCGACCTCGACGCGACGGTGGTGCTTCCCCCACGCCTCCGCCTGGAGGGCGACGAGGTCGACGTTCGGCGTGTGGAACATCATCGACTCCGGGTCCGACGGGACGAGCGTCAGGAGCTCGTCGACCGGCCACCCCTGCGTGTCGGCGAGGTAGGCGGCGTAGATCGAGTCCTTCCCGCCCGAGACCAGCGCGGTGACGGTCACGGCTCGCTACGAGAGACCGGGTCCGGACCGCCAGCGACGATAGAGGTCCGGGAGCTCCAGATGGGCGCGCAGTTCCTCCCCCCAGCGGAGGCGTCCCTCGCGGAGGTCGGTCACCGGACCGAGCGCCTTGCACGGCGAGCCGCGCATCGACCGAGCGAACGCCGTGCGTTTACCGGGCGGGACCTCCACGACGATCCGCGAGCCGCCCTCGGCGACCGCGGCGAGGGCCGGCCCGCCGAGGCCGACGGCCCGGAGGTCGACGTCGAAGCCGCATCCCCCGCCGAACGCCATCTCCGCGAGCGTCACGCCGAGCCCCCCGTCCGAGATGTCGTGCGCGGCGACGACCTCCCCCCGGCGCATCGCCCCGAGGAGCCTCTCGCCGAGGCGACGCAGCCCTGCCGGATCGCCCGGAGGGACCGCGAGGCCGCGCAGCTCCCGACGTCGGGCCCAGAGCGAGCCTCCGAGCTCCGGGCGGGACCGACCGAGGAGGACGAGGTCGTCGCCGGGGGCCTTCAGGTCGCTCGTCACCGCGTGCCGAAGGTCCGGCACGATCCCCGTCGCGAGCAGCACCGGGGTCGGAGGGATCTCCTGGCCCAGGCCCCCGTTGTACAGGCTCACGTTGCCGGACGGCACGGCGAAGCCGAGCGCCTTCGCGGCGCCTCCGAGCCCCCGCGTGACGAGGTCGAGGTCGGAGACGACCTCCGGGTTCTCGGGCGAGCCGAGGTTCAGGCAGTCGGAGACCGCGTCCGGCGTGGCCCCGACAGCGTAGAGGTTCCGCGCCGCCTCCTCCACGACCACGACGGCACCGCCGTACGGGTCGTCCCGACACGCCCACGGGTGGGCCGCGGTGGTGATCGCGAGGCCCTCCGGCCGGTCCGGCCGGGGACGAACGACCGCGGCGTCCCCGTGGGACGGCGACTCGACCCGGCCGTGGAGCGGCTTCACGACGGTGCGGCCCATCACCTCGTGGTCGTAGAGCCTCACGACCGATTCGCGCGAGGTCGAATCCGGGGCGAGGAGCAGCTCCTCGACCGTCCGCCCAAGGTTGTCGTCCGGAGGGCTCGGCGAACGCCGGAGGCTCGGTCGGCGGTTCCGGGGCCGAAGGGTCCTCTCCTTCGGCTCGATGCGGAAGTCGAGACGGAGGCGGGCGGCCGGCGCCCCCTTCCAGGCGACCGACTCGTACGGGCCCCGGACGACCGCGCCGATCGGGGTCGCCTCGACGTCGCGACGACGGAAGATCGCGAGGAGCGCGTCGAGGTCCCGCGGGCGAACGTCGAACAGCATCCGCTCCTGCGACTCGGAGACCCAGACCTCCCACGGGCGCAGCGAGCGGTCCCGAAGCGGGACCCGGTCGAGGTCGATCGTCGAGCCGAGTCCCGCGGCGTGGACCAGCTCGCCGGAGGCAGTCGCGAGGCCTCCCCCCCCGAGGTCCTTGACGCCCCGGACGAGGTCCTGGTCGTACGCCTCGAGCGAGGCTCGGATCAGCGGCTCCTTCAGGATCGGATTGCCGAGCTGGACCGCGCCACGGGAGCTCTCGCCGCTCTCGGCGTCCAGCTCCCGCGAGGCGAACGCGACGCCGCCGATCCCGTCGCGGCCGGTCCGTCCCCCGGCGAGGACGAGCCGGTCGCCGGCGGCGTGCGCCCGGTTCGGCAGCGGCCGGCCCCGGGCGAGCCAGCCGACACAGCCGACGTTGACGAGCGGGTTGACGACGAACGCCGGGTCGAACGAGAGGCTTCCCGCGACGGTCGGCACGCCGACGCGGTTGCCGTAGTCGCGGATCCCCGCGACGATCCCCGACGCGAGGAAGCGGGGGGACCTCACGCCGGCGGGGGTCCGGTCCGCCGGCAGGTCGAGCGGCCCGAAGAACAGCGGGTCGGCGAGCGCGATCGGGGCCGCGCCGACGGCGAGCACGTCCCGCAGGATCCCTCCGATGCCGGTCGCGGCGCCGCCGTACGGCTCGACCGCGGAGGGATGGTTGTGCGACTCGATCCGCAGCGCGTAGGCGCCGCGTCCGGGGAACCGCATCACGCCGGCGTCGCCGGTGCCGAGGACCCGGGGGTCGTCCCTTACGCCGCGGAACGCCCGGCGGAGGAACGGTCGGGAGCTCTTGTAGGAGCAGTGCTCGCTCCAGCTCTGGGCGAGGCCGGCGAGCTCGACGTCCGTCGGCTCTCTCCGCTCGCGCCGGTAGTAGCGCTGGAGGCGCGCGAGCTCGTCAGCGCTGAAGCCGAGGTTCCGCTCCGAGGAGAGCCGCGCGAGCTCGGGACCGGAGAGGCGACGCAGCGCGACCGTCTCGACCGCGTCGGCCCACGCGAGCACCGCGTCACTCCGACGGCGGCGTCACCGTGACCCGATGGATCACCGGGTTCGCGAGCAGCCGGTCGACGGCGTCGTGGGCGGCCCGCTCGGCCGACGCCCGGTCGAGTCCGGAGAACTCGAGGTCGTAGAGGCGGGCGAGCCGAACGTCGCGCAGCCCCGGGACGCCGAGCAGCTCGAGGGCGCGGGCGACGTTCTCCGCCTCGGCGTCCTCGACCTCGGGCTTCAGCTCGACGCGGATCACGACGTGCACGTCGCCGGAGCGGAGGGGGGCGGAATCCGGCACGGCCGTTCACCGGGCTTCGGGAGATAACGCTGCCCCGACCGCCCCGTACCGTAGCGGGCACGGAACGCTCGGGGTCCCGGTCGACCCTCGGCCAATCCGAAGGGCTATATAGGGGGGCCAATGTCCGCCCGACCGGTCCGGTGGGGTCCGGCCATCATGGAGGAGTTCATCTGCAGCGTCGAGTTTCTTCGGGGGCCGGCCGACCTGTTGGCGCGCGTGTCGAGCGAGGCCGGCGGCGTGCGTGAGTATCGCGCCCAGAACCCCGGTAGCGTGATCGATCAGG
>JASHSA010000177.1 GCA_030037035.1 Thermoplasmata archaeon | reverse complement strand
CGCCATCTGAACCCCGCGGTCCGGCGCAGGATCGGCTGGCGGGGCCGCTCGAGCTTCCTGCGGGAGCTCGCCCTCTACGGCTTCGAACGGGCCAGCGAGGACCCGGCCGCCTTCCTCCGCGCGGTGCGCGACGCACGGGATCCCATGTTCGGCCGCCGGGGCCGGGGCGACGCCGCCGCCGAGCGCCGGGAGGCGCTCGTCGCCTCGTGGACCCGTCTGTTCCCGGAGGCGGCCGCCGGCGCACGGGCCCGTCGGGCCGCCGCGCGGCCCGAGGCGAGGGCCTGAGCTCCCCGACGCGCCCTGGGGCGGGATGAGGACCGTCGAGCGGCTCGTGGGCCTCGCCGTCCTGGGCCGGGGATCGATCGGTCCGCTGGCGGTCGAGCTCCCGACGATGCTGACGGCGCTCGGACCGGGCGAGGGGGAGGACGGGCCGTACGTCGCGAGCGAGGAGGCCCCCTCCGGCGTCCGGCGGGTCGTCCTCGGCCGCTCCGGTGCGCGGATCGTCCTCGACGTCCCGATCCTCGCGCCCGAGATCGCCCCTGCCGGGAGCGGCGTCGTACCGATCGAGCCTCGCGCGGCCCTGCTGCATCCCCCGTTCGACGCGGGGGCGCTCCGGGAGCTCCGGGCGCTCCGACCGGAGCTGCTGATCCTCGGCAACGCCCGGGCGCTCTGGAACGACGGGGAGGCCCTCGTCACGGCGCTCCGGGCGATCCGGGGAGAGGTCGGCGCCGAGCCGCTCTTGTGGGCGCCCCGACTCGCCCTCCCCCATCGGCTCGCGCTCCTCGTCTACCTCGGTTTCGACCTCCTCGACACGACCGAAGGAGAGCTCCGGGCGGCGGGAGGCGAGTTCCTCGACCCGAGCCTCGGGCCCCGGCCCTGGTCCTTGCGGGCGGAGGAGAGGGGCTGCGACTGCCCGTCGTGCGCCTCGACGCCGGACGCCTCGGCCGTCGGGCACGCCCGCTTCGCCTACCGAAGGGCGTGGCTCGAGGCGGTCGCCGCCGCGGGACGCGGCGCGCTCCGGGAGCTGGTCGAGGCGCGTCTCGCGGCCGAACCGGCCTCCGCGGAGATGCTCCGCTACGCCGACCGCGACCTCGCCGAGATGCTCGAGGCGCGAACGCCGGTCGCGGACGGGCGTGCTCGGGCGTACGTCCACGGCGAGGCGCTGCGAAGGCCCGAGATGCGGCGGTTCCGAGAGCGACTGCTCGAGCGCTACCGTCCGCCGGCGTCCAAGACGGTGCTGCTCCTCGTGCCGTGCTCGCGCACCAAGCCGTACCGGCGCTCGCCGACCCATCGTCGGTTCGCCGGCGCCGTCGAGGGCCTCCGCTGCGCCGAGCGGGTCCACGTCGTCTCGGTCAGCTCGCCGATCGGGGTCGTGCCTCGGGAGCTCGAGGACCTTCCGCCGGCCCGGAACTACGACATCCCGGTGACCGGCGACTGGAGCGCGGAGGAGCGCGAGCTGGTCCTCCGGGGACTCCGCCACCTGCTGCGCGGCGGCAGCTACCGGCATGTCCTCGTCCACCTCGACCCGGAGGAGTACGACTTCGTCCACGCCGCCGCCGGCGAGGGCGGAGCGGAGGTGAGCCCGACCTGCGTCGACGTCCGCCCGGCGTCGCCGCCGGCCCTCGCCCGGCTCCGCGAGGCCCTCGGGAGCGCCCTGGAGGCGGAGACCCCGGCGGCCGGAGGGCCGCTCGCGGTCGTCACGGAGGAGCTGCGCGAGCTCGCCAGCGTGCAGTTCGGCCGGACGGCGGCCGAGCGTCTGTTCGCCCGCCCGCTGCGGCTCGCCGGGCGGCCGTGGTTCCAGCGGCTCACCGACGGCCATCAGGACCTCGCCTCGGTCCGGGAGGAGCGCGGACTGTTCCACCTGACGCCGGCCGGCGCGCTCCGCCTCGGGGACGCCCTCGCCCGCGTCGAGGTCGAGCCCGAGCTCTCGCTCGAGGGGGACCTGTTCGCGCCGGGGGTCGTCCGCGGGGACCCGTCGGTCCGCACCGGCGATTCCGTGGGCCTGTTCCGCGACGGCCGCCTCGCCGCCGTCGGCGAGGCGGTACTTCCCGGGCCGCTGCTCGGGGAGGTGCGACGCGGGCTCGCCGTCCGCGTCCGCCACCGGCTCCACGGAGCGGCCGACACCGCCAAGACGGCGCCTCCCCCTCCCGCCGCGGGCCGGTAGTCGAGTGGCGAAGATGCCGCGCTTACAACGCGGAGGTCGGCGGTTCGATTCCGCCCCGGCCCACCTCCGGGCGGGAGCCTCCCGGGCCCCCGCGATCCCCTCTCCGACTCTTCCCCGCGACGTGCGCTGACGGTGCGTTCCGTCGGCCGGGATCCCTCCTGCCGAGGTCGACCGGGGCCGACCGGCGGATCGTCCTCCCCGAACCTGCCTTATGTCCCCCGAGGTCGGGAGGACGATGGAGGCTCCTCCGAGGCCGTCGTCGCTGGCGGCGATCACGATCCGCCGCTCGATCGTCGTCGGGGTGCGGTACCTGGCGATCGGGCTGTTCCTCTCCGTCGTGCTCACGGCCCTCCTCCTACGCCAAGCCCGCGCCTTCGAGGCGACGTTCCCCCTCGAACTCCCGTTGTTCGCCATCCTGGGTTCGACCGGGGGGCTCGTGCTCTTCGGGAACGACCGCGCGAAAGGGGTCTTCGAGTACCTCCTCGCCTACGGGGTCCGCCCCCGACGGCTGTTCGCGAACGCGCTCCTCGCCTCGGCGGTGCTCGCGTCGATCGTCCTGGCGACGGCCGTGGCGGTGGGGATCGGTGGGTTCGTGGCCGGCGGCGGGCATCTCGACGTGAACCTCGTGACGGCGCTCGTGCTGTACTCCGTCCCGATGACCGTGGCGTCCGCGCTGTTCGCCGCGATGGTCAGCATGATCTGGACCGCCGTGAGCTCCCCGCGCGCCGGCCTCGGGGGCCCCGCAGGCCTCGCCCCCACGCTCGGGATCGGACCGACGATCCTCGTCCTGGTCGCCGCCGAGACGGCCCCGAGGTCGGACTACTACGTGATCACCGTCGGCGCCGCGGCGACGATCCTCGCGGTCGTCCTCGTGCTGGCCGCCGCCTCGGGCCGACTGCTCAGCCGAGAGCGGCTCCTTTCGCCGATGTAGGGGGAGGGCTCCGATGGTCCCAGGCGCTCCGGCGAGTCCCCTCGATCCTCGGCCCGCGCCCGCGGGTGCGGAGGCGGCGGTCCCCGGGATCGTCGTCCGCGACCTCGCCTCCGGCTATCTGGGAAAGCGTGTGCTCGAGGGCGTCTCGTTCTCGGTGACCGAACCGGCGATCTACGTCGTGCTGGGGCAGAACGGGGCCGGCAAGACGACGCTCTTCCGGACCCTGGCCGGGATCCTCGTGCCCTACGCCGGAACGGTGGAGATCGCGGGGCGCTCGATCGACGAGCCGTCGACGCGGGACCGGCTCCACTTCCTCTCCCACATCGACGGCATCCCGGACGGGCTCCGGGTCGACGAGGCGCTGCGGTTCTACGCCTCCGTCCAGCACGCGGGTCGCGACGACGTCGAGCGCGTCCTCCGGCTCTTGGAGATCGACGGGCTGCGCCACCGCTACTTCGCCGAACTGAGCCAGGGTCAGAAGAAGCGCGTCTCCATCGCGCGGATCTTCCTTCAGGAGCGGGACATCTACCTCCTGGACGAACCGACGAGCAACCTCGACCCCAAGGTCGCCGCGGAGATCCGGGACCTCGTCCTGGGCCTGAGCCGCAAGAAGGTCGTGCTCTACTCTTCGCACAATCTCTTCGAGGCGCGGGAGATCGGCGAGTACGTCCTCGCGCTCAAGGACGGCCGGCTCTTCCTCTTCGACCGCATCCGCGACCTGAGGCCGAGCCGGTACGTCGTCGGCCTCCGCGTCTCGCCGGGGGGGAGCGCGCTCCCGGCCTTGGAGAAGAGGGGGGAGTACTACCTCCAGGAGCTCTCGGGACCGGAGGAGGTCCCGCGGCTCCTCCAGGAGCTGTTGGCGAAGGGGGTCCGCCTCCGGGAGGTCCGGGAGATGGGAAACCCGCTCGAGGAGCTCTTCGCCTGACGGGCCGGTTCCGACCCGACGCCGAGTCGACGTCCCTCGAGCGACCGAGAGGGCGGCCCGACGCACCGAGCGGAGGGGCGCCGAGCACGAGCTATTGTGAGGAATATATTCTAAAACGATTGACTATATATTTCGACGGCGCCCTGGGGATCGCGTATGTCGAAGAGAACCCCGGGCCGACCGACGGCCCACGTCCGCGCGGGCGCCCCCGCTCCCGTGTCAATCGCGCCGAACACCCCGAGAACGACCGTCCGCGCCGGCCCCGCGCCGGAGCTTCGGATCACGGTCGACCGTCACGAGCCTCCCGAGCACCTGTTTCGCCGCCTGCTCTCCGCCTACCTGGGCGGAGCGACCGCCCTCGAGGTCGAGGAGCGCCCCGCCCTGTCGCCCGAGAGCCGCAACGTCGTCCGCGAGTTCTGCCGACGCACCCGCCGTCTCCAGCCCGTGCACGACACGGGGCGGCTCCTCGAGCTCTACGACCTCGAGCCTCCCACCGCCGTCGACCTGGACGGGCAGCTCGCCCGTCTCGGCGAACGGGTCGTCGAGTTCCACCGCGAGGCGGTCGAGAGCTGGTCCGGGCTGCCGCTCGGCGACGACGGCTACTGGTCGCGGCGCGACGACGACGTCGACCGCGAGGCGTGGTACCTCGAGCGGTGCCTCGCCCGCGACGGCCCGGGCGGGGACGTCCGGTCGGCGGCGGCAAGCTGGACGATCGCGCGCAGCCTCGAGAGGATCGCCGACCACGCGGTGACCCTCGGGGAGCTCGGTCCCCGCGTCGCCGAGCTCGGCTCGGGCGGGTGCCTCGTCCGCGAGGTCCGTCAGTACCACCTGCAGGCGATGGCCCACCTCGAGGCGGTCCTCCAGAGCCCGGACGGCTCGCGGACGAACGAGCTCCTCGACGTCGGGGAGGCGCTGGTCGCCGGGGGCCGCACGCTCTCGGACCGCCTGCTGCCCGCGGTCGGCGACGGGTCGATGTCGCCGGCGAGCGCCGCGGCGGTCGCCCGGGCCCTCGAGGCGATCGGCCGCACGATCGCCTACAGCCAGGACATCGCCCAGGCGTTCTTCGACCGGTCGCAGCGGAGCGGCACCGACCCCGCACGGCCCGGGGCGATCCCGCTCCCGCTCCCCTGAGCCCCCGCTCGGTCGGTTATACGCCCCGGCCCGCCGCCCGGTCGCTCCGCGGGCCGGCGTCCCGCGACCGAAGGGGTTTTACCCCCCGGCTCCACGGAGAGCGTCCCTGCGAGGGACCGTGCGGCGGCCCGTTCGTCCGACCCGCAACGTTCGCGTCGTGGTCGTCCG
>JASHSA010000176.1 GCA_030037035.1 Thermoplasmata archaeon | reverse complement strand
GCTCGTGTCTTCGGCCGTGCCCGACCCCGAGGAGCCTGCGCGTCCCGCCGCCGAGACGGAGGGGGCGGCTCCGGTCGTGGAGGTCGTCGAGGGCGGCGAGGAGGTCGGCCGGCTCCCGCTGCCGCGGCGGGCCCGCGGCGAGGTCTTCGGGATCGCGAGCCAGCTCCTCGGCGCGGCGCGGATCCGCGTGATGTGCGAGGACAACGTCTCGCGGATGGGTCGGATCACCGGCAAGATGAAGAAGAAGATGTGGATCCGCGAGGGGGACCTCCTGATCCTTCGCCCCTGGGGGTTCCAGGAAGGGAAGGCGGACATCCTCTTCCGCTACAGTCGGACGCAGTCGCAGTACCTTCAGCGGCGCAACCTCCTGCCGGCGTCGATGAGCTCGTTCCTCGCGGTCGAGCCGATCGCCGAGGACGCCCCGAAGACCTAGGCGGAGCATGGACGCCGCGACGTCCCGCCCGCTCGGCGCGGCCGAGGCGCGCGCGATCGAGCTGAACGCGGTCGCGCTCGGCGTCTCGCTGGACGCGCTCATGGAGAACGCCGGCCGCGCTGTCGCCGAGGAGGCGACCAAGCATCTGCCGCCTCCGCCGGCGCGCGTCGCGATCGTCGCGTCGACCGGCAACAACGGCGGCGACGGGACCTGCGCCGCCCATTACCTCCACCAGTGGGGCTACTCGCCGCAGGTCTGGCTGCTGCGGCCCCCGCTCGAGATCCGCTCCCGTTCCGCGCGCCGCTGCTTCGAGAGGATCGAGCACCGACTGCCCGTGCACGTGGCGGTCCCCCGCGCCGACGAGCTCGCCTCGATGCCGCTCGTGATCGACGCCCTGCTCGGTACCGGCCAGGGCGGGCCGCTCCGGTCCCCCGTGCGCGAGGCGGTCGACGCGATCCGCCAGAGCGGGGCCCCCGTCCTCGCGGTCGACCTGCCGACCGGCACGATGCTCGCCGACGGCGTTCGGGCGAGCTGGACTGTGACGCTGACCGCGGTCAAGGAGGAAATGGACCCGGCGAGCGCCGGCGAGGTCGTCGTTCGGGAGATCGGGATCCCCGCGGAAGCGTGGGAGCGGACCGGCCCGGGAGAGTTCGCGTTCTTCCGACATCCGGAGCCGAGCCGGGGGCGCGCGACGCGCGTCGTGGTCGTCGGAGGCGGTCCGTACGCCGGGGCGCCGGCCCTCGCCGCGCTCGCGGCGTTGCGGGCCGGCGCGGAGCGCGCGACCGTCCTCGCCCCGGGCGGGGCGTCCGACCAGGTGCAGGGGTTCTCTCCGAACCTCGTCGTCCGGTCGATCGGCCGCGACCGCTTCCTCCCGTCGGACGTCGGGAGCCTCGTCGCGGCGCTGCGCTCGCCGCCGCCGTCCTCGGTGGCGCTGGGGATGGGGACCGGCTCGGACCCCGCGACGCTCGAGGCGATGCGCCAGCTCCTCCGCGAGCTCGCCGGTACGGTGCCGCTCGTCGTCGACGCCGACGCGCTCGCCGCGCTGCCGCTCGCGGCGGAGCTCTCCGCCCACGGGACCGCACCGGTCGCCGCGACCCCGAACGCCGGCGAGTTCGCCCGCCTCTTCGGGGGCGACGCGCCGGATCGCGCCTCGACGGTCCGCCGGATCGCCGGGGAGCGACACCTGCTGCTCGTGGCCAAGGGCCAGCCGGACCTGGTCTCGGACGGCCGCTCCCTCGCCGAGAACCACCACCATCACCCGGCGATGACCGTCGGGGGCGTCGGGGACGTGCTCGCCGGCGTCCTCGCCACCGTCCTCGGGAGCGGGGTCGACGCCGTCCCCGCCGGTCGCCTCGCGACGTACTGGGTCGGCGAGGCGGGCGTCCTCGCCGCGGCGCGTCGCAGCTACGGGATGCTGGCGACCGACGTGATCGACGAGCTGCCGGCCGTGCTCTCCGCGGGCCTCGCCAAGGTCCACCGCCCCGGCTAGGCCGGCCGAGCTAGGCGTAGCGGACCCGGCCGCGGATCGCTTTCGCTCGGGCCCGCACGTCCTTCGCGCCGCGCGGGTTCCCGACGACATAGCCGGCGTAGAAGACGCGCAGGAGGCTCGGCGCCTTCGCGCTGAGCGCCCGGAGGTCCTCCACGACCAGGTGGAGGTCGATCCCGAGCTCCTCGAGGCCGGCGTTGCGCGAGCCCATCGACAGGTCGAGGAACGCGACCGGTCCCCCGGGACCTTCCGGGAGGAGGACGTTCGAGCTCGTCAGGTCGCCGTGGGCGATGTGGCCGGCGTGCAGCCGGCCGAGCGCCTCGCCGAACGCGCGGACGCTCGCCGCCAGGCTCCCCGACGGGACCGACGGATCCTCGAGCACCGACTTCAGCGTCGGGCCGGGCAGCTGCTCGAGGATCAGGCGGCACCGGTCGCCGTCGAGGTCGTAGACGATCGGGGTCCGGACGCCGAGACGGCGCGCCTCGGGGAGGAGGCGGGCTTCGGTCCGGGTCCGCTCGCGTCGGAGGCGCTCGTCCAGCGCCTTCGGACGGTAGCGTTTCGCGTCGCGGGCCTTGAGGAGGGCGGGGAACCCCCACCAGTCGACCTGCCGGATCGTCGCCTCGGCGCCCTCGGAGAGCTTCCGACCGGCGTCGTCGTCGGCGACCAAGGCCGTGGTGCGCGCCTAACGCCCTCGGCGAGACGCGAGGACGCGCACGATCGCCTCGCGTGCGAGCCGTGCGGCGAGCGCGCTCGTGTTCCCGAGGTCGTAGGGCGGGGAGACCTCCATGATGTCGAGGCCGACGAGGCGCGGCGCCGCCTGGTCGAAGACGTGCTTGACGTCCCGGGGCGTGAGGCCGAACGGCTCCGGGGTGCCGGTCCCTGCCGCGTACGCCGGGTCGATCGCGTCGATGTCGAGGGAGATGTAGAGGCGCTCGGTCTTCAGCATGTTGAGCGCCCGCTGGACCGAAGCCTGGATCCCTTCGCGGGCGATCTCGTGCGCGCTGACGAACGGCATCCCGACCGTGCGGTTGTCGTCGACCTCCTCGCGCGAGACCGAGCGCACGCCGAGCACGACGACGTTTCGCGCGCCGACCTTCTCGACGATGCGGCGGGACGAGCAGGCATGGCTGCGCGGGTCGCCGAGATAGCTGGCGCGGAAGTCGAGGTGGGCGTCCAGGTACAGGACGCCGAGGCTCGGCGCGTCGTCCGGGTACGCCTCGACCGACGGCGGGGCGCAGGCGTGGTCTCCGCCGAGAAGGATCGGGAACTTGCCGGCGCGGTAGACCGGCGCGAGCTCCTCGCGGACCCCCCGGACCATCGCCTCGGCGCTCCCGAACTCCTCGGTGTTGCCGAGGTCGTGGAGCTTCGCCTCCGAAAGGTCGATGCCGGTCTCGAGGTCGTACGATTCGAAGTTCCAGGAGTGCTGGCGGATGGCGTCCGGTCCGAACCGCGCGCCGGGACGGAAGCTGGTCGTCCGGTCGAACGGTACGCCGAGGACGACGAACTCCGCCTCCTCGAGGCTCGCGTTCGCGTCGGCGAACGTGCTCAGGTGGGCCACGGCTCCGGAGTCGGACCGCGCTATAAGACGGCTCCTCGGGCAGGACGCGTCCACGAGGCGACGGACGGCTCGGGTCCCCAGCTCCGCGCGAAGCAGGGCGCGACGGGCGAGTTATGAACCCGGACGTCGGTCGGGGCGCGAGGCCCCGCGGTGGCGAGCGACGCGCACGTGGGCCGGACCGACGAGGAGGACGGCGTCAGCCTCCTCCTCCTGCGCAACCCTCCGGTGAACGCGCTCTCGCGCGCGGTCCTCGCCGAGCTCGCGCACGCGCTGGAGCGGCTCGCCTCCGAGAGCGATCGACGGGCGGTCGTGCTCGCCGGCGACGGGCCGAACTTCAGCGCGGGGGCGGACCTCAAGGAGATGGCGACGATCCCGGCGCGCGACGTGCCGACGGTCCTCGCCGAGGGCCTCGCGACGCTCCGCGCCCTCGCCGAGCTGCCGGTGCCGACCGTCGCCGCGATCCACGGACTCGCGGTCGGCGGCGGCTTGGAGCTTGCCCTCGCGTGCGACCTGAGGGTCGCGGACGACTCGGCGAAGTTCGGTGCCCCGGAGGTGACGCTGGGGCTCCTCCCGGCGTACGGCGGGACCCAGCGGCTCCCCCGCCTGGTCGGCGCGGCGAAGGCGAAGGAGATGATCTTCACCGGGGCGCTCGTCCCGGCCGCGGAGGCGCTCCGCATCGGCCTCGTCGGCAAGGTCGTCAGCGGCGGTCAGGAGCTGCGCGCGGCGCGGGACCTCGCCCACACGATCGGCCAGCGGGCGCCGAAGGCGGTCCGGGCCGCGAAGCGGGCGATCGCCGAGGGGACCCAGGGCGACCTCGCCGCAGGGTTGCGCCTCGAGAGCCGCCTCTTCCTCGAGGAGGTCGCCCCGAGCGCCGACCTCGCCGAGGGGGTCCGGGCGTTCGTCGAGCGCCGGCCCCCCAAGTTCACGGGAGGCTAGCAGATGGGGTTCGACTTCTCGTTCACGGCCGACCAGGAGGCGTTCCGCGCCGCGGTGCGGACGTTCCTCGAGAGGGAGGTCGTCCCGATCGTCCCGGAGATGGACGAGACGGAACGGTTCCCGGCCGCGTCGGTCCGCAGGATGCAGCAGGAAGGGTACTTCGGCGTCCCCGTCCCGGAAGAGTACGGCGGGCTCGGGCTCGGTAAGGTCGGCTATTGCATCCTGCTCGAGGAGCTCGGCAAGGTCGACGCCTCCCACGGGACGATCGTCGGCGCTCACACCTCGCTCGGGACGACGCCCCTCCTCTACTACGGGACCGAGGAGCAGAAGCGCCGCTACCTCGTGCCGGCGGCGAAGGGCGACAAGCTCCTCGCCTTCAGCCTCACCGAGCCCGGCTCCGGGAGCGATTCCGGCGCCGTGCACACGCTCGCCGAGCGCAGCGGCGACGGCTGGACGCTGACCGGCACGAAGCTCTACGTCTCCAACGGGGCCGAGGCGGACACGATCGTCGTGCTCGCCGCGAACGACCCGGCGAAGGGACCGGCCGGGGGCGTCACCGCGTTCCTGCTCGACAAGGGCACGCCGGGGTTCCGGCTCGGGCGCTGCGAGAAGAAGATGGGGCTGCACGGCACGTCGACCGCCGAGCTGATCCTCGACCACGTGGCGCTCGGCCCCGAGCAGGTCGTCGGCGAGGTCGGCCGGGGGTTCGTCGTCGCGATGACCGCGCTCGACGTCGGCCGGGTGTCGCTCGGCGCCGCGTCGCTCGGCGGCATGGAGGCCGCGACGGCGGGGGCGCTCGAGTTCGCCCGCCACCGCGAGCAGTTCGGCGCGCCGATCGCCCAGCACGAGGCGATCCAGTTCAAGCTCGCCGACATGGCGATGAAGGTCCACGCGCTCCGCTACCTCGTCTACCACGCGGCCGACCGCCAGGACCGTCTCGGCACCGAGCCGGCCAAGTGGGGGCGCGTCGGCCGGCAGGAGAAGACGCGCGAGGCGGCGATCGTCAAGTGCCTCGCGTCGGAGTGG
>JASHSA010000027.1 GCA_030037035.1 Thermoplasmata archaeon | reverse complement strand
GCCCGTCCGAGGTACTTCGCGACCGTCGCTCCGGTGCCCACGCCGACCCGGCCCTGGGCGAGGCGATCGGCGCGCGCCGCGGCCGCCGCCGCGCGCCCTAGCGCGGCGTACTCCGGCAGCTCGCGGAGCTCCGGGCCGAGGTCGAAGATCACCGCCCCGGAGATCGGCGCAAGAGGGTGCCTCGAGCCGAACGCACGGAGGCCCGCCCCTTCCGCGAGGAGCGCCGAGCGGACGCCGACCGCGGCGTCGAGGCCGTAGAGGCTCCCTCCGGAGAAGAAGATCGCCCAGCGCCTCCCGAACGTCGCCTCGAGCGCGAGCGAGGAGGTGTCGTACGTCCCCGAGGCGCCGCCCCGGACATCGACAACGGCCGGACATCCGTCCTCGAAGAGGATCGCCGTGACCCCGGTGCGACCGGAGGAGTCCGAACTGTGCCCGACCCGCACGCCGTGCACCGCGAGCAGGTCGCCGCGACGTCGCGCCACGCCGGGGGGAACGGCGGCGGCGCCTTAGCCCCGGCCCCCGCGAACCGCTCCGGGGACCTGACGCAATTATGAGTCCGCGTGGCTGGGAGCCCGGGATGGGGACGAAGGCCGAAGACGCCGCGCCCTCGCCTCCGGGCTTCAAGGTCCGCCGAACGCTCCCGGTCGGGCGACATCCTCTGCTGGGCGTCTTCCCCGGTCTCGACCGGCTGCCCCCGGCGCTGCGGATCGAATCCGACCCCGCGAAGCGTGCGCGGCTGTTCGACGAGACGTCCGTCGAGCTCGTCGACCAGGACATGTGGATGTACGTCGCCCCGTGGGAGGTCCCCGCGTTCGCGCGGCGCCGGGGCTGGGAGCCGGTCGTCGCGCCGAACCAGGACTGCATCGTCGTCGGGGCCGGCCACCTGCGCGACAGCCCGGCGATGATCCTCTACCTCGACATCTACCACGAGCTCTGCCACGTGCTCCAGCGCCGTGCCGGCGCGAACCTCTGGGAGCCCGGCCTCAGCTACGTCGAGCGCCGGACCGAGGTCGACGCCTACCGGTTCGTCATCGAGGAGGCGCGGTCGCTCGGGGTCGAGGACGCCTACCTGCGGGAGTACCTCCGGGTCGAGTGGATCTCGAAGAAGGAGCACGAGCAGCTGCTCGAGGCGGTCGGCGTGCCCAGCGCCCCGCGAGGCCGGGCCGCCAGCCGCTCGTAGCCTGCGCGCGCGTCGCGACGCAGCGCCGACCACGGCGTTCCGCTGCCTCACGAACCGACCCTTTATGGCACGCGCGTCGGCCTCCGGCTGACCGGCCGGGGTGCGCGGAGCGTGTCGATCGACATCAAGTCCCGCGCCGTGCTCCGGCCGTCGAGCAGCGACCTCTGGTTCCTCGCCTACCTGCCGCTCGCGATCTCCGACGGGATCGCGACCCCGCTCATTCCGCTGCTCGCCTTGCAGCACTTCGGCGCCAGCGCGTTCGTCGTCACGATCATCATCGCGGCGAGCGCGATGAGCCAGGTCCCGTTCACGATCGTCTGGGGCAACCTCTCCGACCGGGTCGCGCACCGCAAGTTCTTCCTGGTCGGCTCGTTCCTCGCGACCGGGGTCGCGATCATCCTGATCGCCCTCGCGCACACGCTCATCGCCTACTTCTGGCTCAACGTGATCGAAGGGCTCGCCTCGGCGGCCAGCGCGCCGATCGGGACGATGCTGCTGCTCGAGACGCGGCACAAGCGCTGGTGGCCGCAGGACATCGGGCTGTTCGGCCTCATCAGCGGGATCGGCACGACCGTCGGGCTCGGCCTCGGGTTCGTCTGGCTGTTCGGGATCGGGCGCAACGCGCCGGCGGTCGAGGTGATGACCGGCCTCCTCCTCCTCAGCGGTGTCCTCGCGCTCCTCTCCGCCGCGGTCGCGTGGGCGTGGATCGAGGAGCCGACGAACCGCGTCGAGCGGCGCTCGGTCGCCGACCTCCTGCATCTCCACCGCGGGATCGTCGAGCGGGTCCGCAGCCTGCGGAACCGCCTCGGGGGGATCATCGACCTCACGCGGGCGCCGGCCGAGCGCCTGCCCGGGCGCGAGTGGATGTTCCTCGCCGCGCTCGGCGTGATGTGCGTCGGCTTCGACATCTTCTACGGCCCGTTCCCGGTGTTCCTCTGGCAGTACGCCCGCTTCTCCGACGCCGGGGTCTTCATCGTCTACCTCGGCTCGGCGGCGGCCTCGACGTCGTTGTTCTTCCATTCCGGGAAGGCGGTCGAGGTCCACTCCCCGAAGACGGTCTTCGTCGAGTCGCTCTACGGCCGCGTCGGCCTCATGGTGCTGTTCCTGTGGGCCCCGCTCTACTTCGTCTTCGGCCTCGGGAGCCCGCTGCTGCTCGCCTGGCTCACCGTGCTGAACGCCCTCCTCGGGGTCACCTGGGCGTTCATCAGCACGGCGAGCACGCTGTTCCTCGTGCGCCTGGTCGGGCGCTCCGCGCGGGGCCGGGCGCTCGGGCTCTACAACGCGATCGGCGGCGCGGGAAGCCTCCTCGGGGTCCTGCTCGGGGGATGGATGTACGCGACGTACGGCGTCCATTTCGCCTACACGATCGCCGCGGCGACCGTGGTCGTCGGCGCGCTGCTCCTCGCGCCGATCCCGTACCGCATGTTCCAGGCCCCCCGCTCGGCGTCGCGCCGCCGGCCGATCGCGAAGAGCTCCCGCGCCGCCCTGCCGCCCGCGTTCGGGGGACGGCGCTAGGCCCGTTCAGCCGACCATCTCCCAGGTGAGCGTCCGCACGACGTACCCGAGCGCGAGATGCGCGAGGAACGTCTCGAGCTCGGGGTCGTAGTCGCGCACCACGCAGGAGCGGTAGCCGAGCTGGCCGACGGCGACCGGCGTCGTCCCGTTCAGGATCGCGAACCGGCCGGTAAGGCGCTCGTGGATCGTGTAGGTCCTCCCGCCGTAGTCGATCGTCATCGGCCCGAAGGCGGAGGAGCGGGTCTTCCAGGACTGCTCGCCGGACTGGATGCGGATCTCGTCGCTCTTCGCGCGGTAGCTGATCGTCGACTCCGGGACCGTCGGCGCGTCCGGCCGGTAGAGGTGGTACTCCGTCGAGAAGAGGGCCGCCAGCCGACGGCCCAGCCCGCCCTGCTCCGCCTCGATCGGCCGTCCGACCCAGGTCGCCTCGCCGACCTGGACCTCGATGACGTTCCTGAGGATGCGCGCCGTAGCCTGGATCATCCGAATCGGCCGGCTCAGTCTCGGGAGCGCGACTTGCTGTAATAAGAACCCCCGTCTCCTCTCGAGAGTGCTCGGCGACGAACGCCTCCCTCCGCCGTCGGAGCGGGCCGTCGGGATCGGGTTCTACCTGTCGCGGGGCGCCGGCGTCCCGGGTCGGCTGAAAGCGTCGCCCGAGGAGTTCCGCGTCCGGGAGGTCTCGAGCTATCCCCGGCCGGACCCGACAGGGGCGTTCAGCATCGTACGGATCGAGAGCCGCGGCTGGGAGCAGCACGAGCTCGCCGACGCGATCGGTCGGCGGCTCGGCCTGCCCCGCCGTGCGGTCGCCTGGTCCGGCACGAAGGACCGGCGCGCCGTCGCCGAACGCCTGTTCTCCTACCGCGGCGCGCCGCCGGAAGGCGAGCTCGACCTCCCCGGGGTCCGCCTGCTCGAGGCGTACCGCGCGCGCGAGGGCCTGGTCCTCGGCCGGCACTACGCGAACGCCTTCGAGATCCACGTTCGCGAGCTCGCCGACCCCCCCGCGGCGAGCCGGTCGTACCGCGAGATCGAGGGGGAGCTCCGCGCCGCCGGGGGGTTCCCGAACTTCTTCGGCGCCCAGCGGTTCGGCGAGGTGCGGCCGGTGACGCACGAGGTCGGCCGTTGGGTCGTCCGGGGCGACCTCGCTCGGGCGGTCGACGTCTACCTCATCGACCGGCCGAGCACGGGCACGGAGGGCGTCGGGGACACGGCCCGGGCCGCGTTCGCCGAGCACCGGGACGCGCGCCGGGCGCTCCGCGAGTTCCCCTCGGAGTACCGGTTCGAGCGGGCGATCCTGGAGCGGCTCGCCGACGGGCAGTCCCCGGAGCGGGCGCTCCGTGCGCTCCCCTACGAGCTGCGACGGCTGTTCGTGCACGCCTACCAGGCGTACCTCTTCAACCGCTACCTCTCGGCCCGCCACGCCGCCGGGCTCCCTCTCGCCCGACCGGTCGCCGGGGACGTGATCCTGCGCCTCGGCCGCGACGGCACGTTCCGCGGGGACGACCGCGCGCCCGTCGCGGAAGAGAACCTTCCGGAGTGCACGGAGCTCGTCGCGCGCGGGCGGGCGTGCGTCGCCGGCCCGCTCGTGGGGGTGGCGACCCCGGGCCCCGAGGGTGCGCCGGGGGCGCTGATGGAGGCGATCCTCGACGACGAGCACGTCGCGCCGTCCGACTTCGGGGTGCCGGTGGCGCCGGAGCTGGCGAGCGACGGGACCTGGCGCCCGCTGCTGCTAGGCCTCCCTCCGCTCGCCGTCGAGCCGGATCCCGAGGGGGTGTGGTTCCGCTTCGCGCTGCCGAAGGGCGCCTACGCCACGGTCCTGCTGCGGGAGTTCCTCAAGGGCGGAACCGCCCCGATCGTCCCCGAGACACCTCGAAACGCGCTTACTAATACCTGATTCCGGAGTCGGTTCGCGGAGCGAGCGTCCGGGATGGCGGTAGAATCGGTACGGCCGTTCTTCCCTCCCCTCGCGACCCACGCTCCGGCCCGCGTCGACCTCGAGGGCGCCCCTCCCCGCGTCCCGACCGGGGTGCCGGATTTCGACTACCTGACCGGCGGGGTCCCGACCGGCTCGCTCGTCCTGCTGGTCGGGGAGGCAGGGGCCGGGCACCAGGAGTTCGCGCTCACGTCGGCGGTGCACCTGATGCTGCACTACGACGACCCGGACCTGCACCGCTTCTACCTCGGCAGCGCGCGGGGCCCGTTCGTCTACCCGGAGGGCGTCGCCTACATCAGCACGAGCCGCTCGCGCGAGCAGGTCCTGGACGAGATGCGCGCGTCGTTCTCCGGGACGTACCCGGAGGTCTTCGTCCGCCACCTCTCCTTCCACGACCTCTCGCCGACGTACTTCCGCGACAGCGTCGTGCCGTCGTCCTGGGCGTCGCTCACCGGGCCGATCCTCTCCGAGGGGAAGTCGCCCCCCTCCGCCGCCGACGGGCCCCTGCGGGCGCTCGCCGACGCGCTCGACACGAGCGCGCCGAACCACCTGGTCGTCGTCGACTCGCTGACCGACCTTCTCGTCCGCCAGGGGATCGAGGCGAACGACGTCCTGACGATGCTCAAGGGGCTGCGCCGGCGCGCGAAGAGCTGGGGCGGGGTCGTCTACCTCCTGCTCTCCGAGGGCGTCGCCCCCCCGGCGGTCGAGCATGCGGTCGCCGACTCCGTCGACGGGGTGCTGCAGTTCCGCTGGACGTCGAGCCCGAACTACTCGCACCGACAGCGGGCGATGCTGATCCCGAAGTTCATGCCGGTCCTCTCCCGGCTCCCGGCGGAGTACCACGGCCGCTTCGTCATCCGCGTCAACGCCTCCAACGGCCTGGTGACCACCCAGTATGAGCGCGTCTAGCCCGGTCCCGAAGCTCCCGACGGGCGTCGCCGGGCTGGACGAGATGCTCGGCGGCGGCTTCCCGAGCGGCCACGTCGTGCTCCTCACCGGCCTCCCCGGCACCGGCAAGACGTGCCTGGCCCTGCAGTTCCTGCTCGAGGGGACGCGACGCGGCGAGAAGACGGTCTTCCTCTCGCTCGAGGAGGACGTCCCCCAGCTCCTCGACACCGCCCGCCAGTTCGGCTGGCCGGTCGACGAGGCGGTGAAGGGGGGCCTGCTGAAGGTGCTCCGGCTCGACCCGAAGGAGACCCGGCAGAGCCTCCACCGCATCCAGGGCGAGCTCGGCCACGAGCTCGCGAGCCTCGGGGCGAAGCGGATCGCGGTCGACTCCGTCTCGCTGCTCAACATGCTCGCCGAGGACGAGCCGGCGCGGCGCCTCACGCTCTTCGCCCTCGCCGGGGCCTGCCGCGCGAGCGGGGCGACGACCGTCCTCACCGCCGAGGCCGACCCCCGGCACCCGGAGGTCAGCCGCGACGGCCTCTCGGAGTACGTCGCCGACGGGGTCGTCGTGCTCGGCTACCGGACGGCCGTCGACGGCCACCGCGTCGGCCTCGCGCTGCGCGTGCTGAAGATGCGCCGGACCCCCCACGTGAGGACCGTCCAGCCGTACGCGATCGGCGCGAACGGCCTCACCGTCGACGCGAAGGCGGTCGACCTCGGGGGCTAGCGTCGGGTCCTCCGTTATACGCCGGAGCCGGCGTCGCGGAGCGGACGACGATGCACGGCGCGCGCCTCGCCCCCACCCCGCCTCCGCCCGCGACCCTCGGGGAACCGGAGCCCGGGGAGGCCGTCGCCCCGGAGTGGGTGCTGTACGTCGACCTGGACGCCTACTACGTCTCGGTCGAGCGACGCGAGCGCCCGGAGCTCGAGGGCCGACCGGTGATCGTCGGGCCCCCGCCGACCGACGAGCCGAACCGAGGGGTCGTGCTCAGCGCGAGCTACGAGGCGCGGGCGTTCGGGGTGAGGAGCGCGATGCCGGTCCGCCAGGCGGCCCGGCTCTGCCCGGAGGCGGTCTGGATCCCCCCTTCGTTCCCGAAGTACGAGCGCCTCGCCCACGAGGTCCGGGAGCTCCTTCGCCCGCACGCCCGCCTCCTCGTCCCGTACAGCATCGACGAGAGCCTCCTCCTGGTCTCGGCCCCCCACGCGGAGGCCGCCCGAGAGCTGGCGGTGAGCGTCCAGCGGGAGCTGCGCGAGAAGCTCGGCCTCGTCGCATCGATCGGGGTCGCCACGTCGCGCACCGTGGCGAAAATCGCGAGCGACCGCGCCAAGCCCGGCGGGGTGCTCGTGGTCCCGCCGGCCGACGTCGCGTCGTTCCTCGCCCCGCTGCCCGTCCGCGCGATCCCGGGCGTCGGCCCCCGGACCGAGGAGATCCTCGTCGGCCACGGCGTCCGGACGATCGGCGAGCTCGCCGCGCGGCGCCCGGCCGACATGATGCGCGAGCTCGGAGGCTTCGCCCGCGAGCTGGTCGACCTCGCCCGCGGGACGCCGCACGAGTCGATCGAGGAGCGCGGCGAGCCGCGGAGCCGCTCCGCCGACCGGACGCTCGCGGAGGACGCGACGAGCGCCGACGAGGTCGTCCCGGTCGTCCGCCACCTCGCCGGGGAGCTGGCGCGGGCGCTCGAGACCGAAGGGTTGCGCTACGGCGCGGTCGTCGTCGCGTTCCGCTGGAGCGACTTCGACCGGACCCAGCGGGGCCGGTCCCTCGCCGCGGCCCGGGAGGGCTCCGAAGCGCTCGTCGAGGAGGCGGAGCGCCTCGCGCGCGGCCTCTGGGCCGAGGAGCGCGCGCGCCGCCGACGCGCGGTGCGCACGGTATCCGTCCGGGTCGAACGCCTCAGCGAGCGCAGCCAGCGGCAGGTCTCGCTGGACGAGTTCCGGCCGTCGCGCTCGGCTCGGACCGCGGCGAGGGGGCCGTGACGGCCGACGACGCCCGCGGGGGCCCCCCGCGCGCGGCCGCGCTCCGCGGAGCGGGGGCGTCGACCGTCGAGCTCCTCGAGCCCCATCGGTCGCTGGGGGTCGCCGTGCCGGCGTACGCCGGTAGGTCGCTGCCCAACCTCGCCGCCTCGATCGTCCGCGCGGTCGGAGGCGAGCCTTCCGCGCTCGCGCTGCCGCCGCTGGAGGCCCGCCTCGACCCGTTCGACGGCCGCCGTGCCGACGGGCCGGTGTTGCTCTTCGTCGTCGACGGCCTGGGGCTGGAGCGCCTGCGCGACGCGGCCGCCCGCGCGGGCGCCCTCGGGGCGTCGACGTGGCTCCGGCACTGCGCGCCGATCACGTCGGTCTTCCCGACGACGACCACCGTCGCGCTGGCGAGCCTCTCGACCGCCTCGTCGCCGTCCCGCCACGGCCTGGTCGGCTACCGGCA